>CANEHP010000074.1 GCA_947427325.1 uncultured Clostridia bacterium
CCTTGCAGGCAACAAAATTATGCACGAAAATCTGCATACTGATTTTATGTGAACATGCTCTAATACAATACACTGTATAAAGTATATGGAGCAAAAAATGGCAAACAAAAGTTACGGAGACAACAGTCTTGTTTCCCTGAAAGGACCCGATCAGGTACGCAAAAGACCTGCGGTAATATTCGGCTCGGACGGAATAGAGGGCTGCGAGCATTCGGTATTTGAAATTCTCTCAAACTCAATAGACGAGGCAAGAGAGGGATACGGCAGAAAAATCATTATCACAAAATTTCTCGACAATTCGGTAGAGGTAGAGGATAACGGCAGAGGAATCCCCATTGACTACAACAAAAACGAGGAAAAATATAACTGGGAGCTGGCCTTCTGCACCCTGTATGCAGGCGGCAAGTACAATAACAACGAGGGGGACAACTACTCCTTTGCCCTTGGCTTAAACGGCTTGGGCTTGTGTGCTACGCAGTTTTCCTCCGAATATATGAACGTTGTAAGCGACAACGGCACATGGCAGTTTGAATTAAGCTTTAAAAAGGGCTTTAACGTAACATTGGAGGAAAACGAAAAGGGCTTTATCAAGAAAAAATCCTCAGGCACAACGGGCACAAGGATAAAATGGAAGCCCGACCTGGACGTATTTACCCAAATCGACATAAGCGACGAGTATTACTGCGACATTTTAAAAAGGCAGGCAATAGTAAACGACGGCTTGGAGTTCGTTTTCCGCAGAGAGGTGGCGGCAGGCGAATTTGACCAAAGGGTCTTCTGTTACCAAAACGGAATTGAGGACTATTTAAAGGAAATTGCGGGGGAAAACGCTCTTACGGTGCCTCAGTGCTGGCAGGCGCAAAAGCAGGGTAGGGACAGATCGGACAAGCCCGAATACAAGGTAAAGCTTAAAGCAGCCTTTGTATTTTCCAATAAGGTAAAGCTAATCGAGCACTACCATAATTCAAGCTGGCTGGAGCATGGGGGAAGCCCCGACAAGGCTTTAAGACAGGCTTTTGTGTATCAGATTGACTCATATCTGAAAAATAACAATAAGTATCAGAAAAACGAAAGCAAAATCACCTTTGCCGACGTGGAGGACAGCCTTGTTTTCCTTTCATCAAACTTTTCCACTCAGACAAGCTATGAGAATCAGACTAAAAAAGCCATAAACAACAAATTTATTCAGGAAGCCATGTCCGATTGGCTTAAGCATAATCTTGAAATATACTTTATGGAAAATCCCGATGAAGCCCTGCGGATCTGCGAGCAGGTTCTGGTAAACAAGCGTTCCCGTGAAAATACGGATAAAATGCGGCAGAATATAAGGAAAAAGCTTGAGGGCAGCATCGATTTAAGCAACCGCATTGAAAAATTCGTAGACTGCCGCAGCAAGGATATTGAAAGAAGAGAACTGTATATAGTGGAGGGCGACTCGGCTTTAGGCTCGGTAAAGCTTGCAAGAGATTCCGAGTATCAGGCGATTATGCCTGTAAGAGGTAAAATTTTAAACTGCTTAAAGGCAGGCTATGACAAGATCTTCAAAAGCGAGATAATCACCAATTTATTAAAGGTGCTGGGCTGCGGAGTGGAGGTGCAAAGCAAGGCAAACAAGGAGCTTTCCAATTTCAGTCTTGAAAATCTGCGCTGGAATAAAATAGTGATCTGCACCGATGCGGATTATGACGGTTATCAGATACGCACGCTTATTTTAACAATGCTGTACCGTCTTACCCCTACCCTTATTCAGCAGGGCTATGTCTATATTGCGGAATCGCCCCTTTACGAAATAGAATGTAAGGACGAAACGTTTTTCGCCTATACCGAGGCGGAGAAAAACCGCATTGTGGGAAAGCTGGAGGGAAAGAAATACACCTTGCAGCGTTCAAAAGGATTAGGCGAAAACGAACCCGAAATGATGTCGCTTACCACAATGAATCCCGAAACAAGGCGGTTAATAAAGGTTATGCCCTCCGACGTCGCCGCTACCCGGGAAAAGTTCGATATGCTTTTGGGGGATAATCTTTCAGCACGAAAGGATCATATCGCCAAATACGGAAGCCGATATCTTGATATTATCGATGTTAGTTAAGAAAAATGCATTTATGGAGTAAAAATTGAAAAAGAACAATAAAAATCAACCGCCAAAAAATAATAACAAATCCAATTACCCCAAGGCATATATCGAGGGAGCGGGAATCGTGGCGGAAAAGCCCATAACCGACACCCTTGAAGAAAACTATATGCCCTATGCCATGAGCGTTATAGTGTCCCGCGCCCTGCCCGAAATAGACGGCTTTAAGCCTTCTCACAGAAAGCTGCTGTACACGATGTACAAAATGGGGCTTTTAAGCGGCGCAAGAACAAAATCCGCCAATATTGTGGGACAGACCATGCGCCTTAACCCTCACGGAGATATGGCAATCTACGAAACCATGGTTCGTCTTACAAGGGGCAACGAAACGCTTCTGCACCCCTATGTGGACAGCAAGGGAAACTTCGGAAAGGTATATTCCAGGGATATGGCGTTTGCCGCCAGCCGATACACCGAAGCAAAGCTCGACAAAATATGCACCGAGCTTTTTTCGGATATTGACAAGGACACGGTGGATTTTGTGCCAAACTACGATAACAGTATGCTTGAACCCACCCTTCTGCCTGCAAAATTTCCCTCTATATTGGTAAATAATAATGTGGGCATTGCCGTTTCCATGGCGAGCAACATTTGCTCCTTTAATCTTACCGAGGTTTGCGAAACGGCCATAAGCCTTTTGAGAGATCCCGACCACGATATTATTTCCACCTTAAAAGCTCCCGATTTCCCGGGCGGCGGCTTTGTGCTTTATGACGAGGACGAGCTGCGGAAAATCTATCAGACGGGCAGAGGCTCGGTAAAAATCAGGGCAAAATATAATTTTGACGAAGCCTCTAACGTTGTGGAGGTAACGGAAATTCCCCCTACGACCACAGTTGAAGCCATTATGGACAGAATTGTGGATCTTGTTAAGCAGGGAAAGATAAAGGAAATTTCCGATGTAAGAGACGAAACCGATCTTTCGGGCTTAAAGCTGGCTATCGATCTGAAACGCAAGGCAGACCCCGATACGCTTATGCAAAAGCTGTTTAAGCTTACTCCCTTGCAGGATTCCTTCGGCTGCAACTTTAATGTGCTGATCGAGGGCAATCCGAGGGTTATGGGAGTGGGCGAGATCCTTAAAGAGTGGACGGATTTCAGAACAAGCTGCATCAAACGCCGCATTACCTTTGATTTAGGCAAAAAGAAGGAAAAGCTGCACCTGCTTTTGGGATTGCAGAAAATACTGCTTGATATTGACAAGGCTATAAAAATAATCCGTGAAACCGCCGAGGAATCGGAGGTAGTGCCCAACCTTATGATAGGCTTCGGAATTGACGAGGTTCAGGCGGAATATGTGGCGGAAATAAAGCTGCGCCATATTAACAAGGAGTATATTTTAAGGAGGTTGGAGGAAATAAACGACCTTAAAAACGATATAGCGGATATGGAGGACACTTTGGAAAGTCCCCGCCGCATAAAAAACATAATTATTTCCGACCTGAAAGATGTTGTGGAGAAATACGGACAGCCAAGGCGCACGCTTCTTTCCTACGATATCGGAGAGATTGAGATAGAGGAAGAGGAAGAGCCTGATTTTACGGTAAATGTTTTTGTTACAAGAGAGGGCTATTTCAAAAAAATCACTCCCCAATCCCTGCGTATGAGCAGCGAGCATAAGCTGAAGGAAAACGATGAGATCGTTATGTCCCGGGAAATATCCAACAAATGCGATATGCTTTTCTTTACCGACAAGGCGGTGGTATATAAGGCTAAGGTAAGCTCCTTTGAACAGAAAAAGGCAAGCGCTATGGGAGATTATATCCCCGCAAAGCTTGAATTTGAAAACGGTGAAGGTCTTGTTTTTACGGCAATAACATTGGACTACACCGAAACTCTTATGCTGTTTTTTAAAAACGGCAAGGCGGCGAAAATACCCCTTTCCTCCTTTGAGACCAAAACAAACCGCAAAAAGCTTGCCAACGCCTACAACACTGACAGTCCCTTGGTGGCGGCTTTTGTTATCAAAGAAGCGACCGACTTTTTGTTACAGTCCACAGCGGGAAAAATCCTTATTTTTAATTCCGATCTGCTTATGTCAAAGGCGTCAAGAGATACGCAGGGCGTTCAGGTTATGCGCCTTACCAAGGCGGAGCTGGATTTTGTAAAAATTTACACTGAGGGCAGCTTTGAAAATGGTGAAGAATTTGTGGTGAAAAATATCCCCATGGCTGGAAAAGCGGCGGACTTTAATGCGGGGCAGATGACCTTTGAATAGCCTTTGAGATAAAAAACGGAGCGGCAAACCCTTTCACAGAGCCAACGCAACCGCGGGTTGACAAATTGAAAGGTGCAGGTTGGTGGCAATCCTTTTGAAAAAAGGCTAAAATCTAATTATAGAAAAAGCATTTATACTGTAAAACCAAATCTTTTGCGAAAGGAAAGAACATTATGATTTTAGCCGACAAGATTATTAAGGAAAGAAAAAGGCTCGGACTGTCGCAGGAGGAGCTGGCGGAAAAGATGAACGTTTCCCGTCAGGCGGTGTCAAAGTGGGAGGGAAACCAGAGCATACCGGAAATTGATAAGCTTTTGCAGCTGTCATCGCTTTTCGGAGTTACCACCGACTATCTATTAAAGGACGACATGGAAATATATGAAGCCCCTCCCAAAAACGAAATAACGGCGAATGAAAGCACAGCCTCCGAAAACGTCCCCGCCGCCCTGCCGCAGACTAAAGCCGAAAAAACAAGAACGGTAACATTATCGGAAGCCGAAACATTTTTATCCTTAAGGAAATCCGCTTCACATAAGATCGCTATTGGCACATTTTTATGTATATTATCGGTTATTCCGTTGCTTTTACTGACAGTGGGCAGCGAAGCTCAAAGGCTTGAGCTTTCCGAAAACGCAGCGTCGGCGGTCGGTCTTGCCGTATTATTTATGATCGTCGCCGCTGCCACCGCTTTATTTGTATATACAGGCTCTAAAAATTCCCCTTATGAATTTATTGAAAAAGAACCCTTTGAAACAGAAAAAGGCGTAACCAATATGGTTAGAGAACAAATGAGGATGTTTAACGGCTCATATATTAAATTTAACATATTGGGATCGGTTTTTTGCATATTATCTCCCATTTCGCTTTTTATCGGAGGCTTCGGCGAAAATGGCTTTTTTTCGGTGGTATCCTTATGCATAACCTTGATTATTGCAGGAATAGGCGCGGCGTTCTTTATTTTGGCGGGAGTTCCTCACGAAGCTATGCAAAAGCTTTTAAAGGAAGGAGACTATTCCGAAGCGGCAAAGAAATCAAACGGCATAAAGGGAGCGGTTTCGGCAGCTTATTGGCTTCTGGTAACGGCGGCATATCTTTTAATGCTGTTCTTGTCGGACGGTCAGGCAGAAAATTGGGAAAGCGGTAACAGTTGGGTAATATGGCCTGTTGCGGGAGTGCTTTTTCCTGTGGTTTTGCTTATATGCGATGTT
The DNA here is from genome assembly GCA_947427325.1 of uncultured Clostridia bacterium. Classification (GTDB taxonomy): domain Bacteria; phylum Bacillota; class Clostridia; order Oscillospirales; family Ruminococcaceae; genus Ruminiclostridium_E. Next base: position 5,561 of record CANEHP010000074.1, read on the forward strand.
GTTCGGGGGAAAAAGGACAGTAATTAGAGCGTGTTCACATAAAATCAGTATGCAGATTTTCGTGCATAATTTTGTTGCCTGCAAGGCAAATTTTTGCAGGAATATCGTTATATTTCAAAAAATTTTAACGAAGCAGGCGGCAAAATCTGCCGAAAAGATGCATGCTGAGCTTTATGTGAACACGCTCTAAAACGATATTATAAGTAAAAAAGGAAATAGCAATAATTTAAAAGTTGTTGCTATTTTTTCTTATTTATGGTATAATCCTATTATCACTTTTAAATCATATGAACCCATTCGGCGGAGGTAAAAATGCTCACAGATATTGAAATCGCACAAAACGCAAAAATGAAAAAGATAAAGGATATTGCCGCAGACTTAGGCATAACCGAGGACGAGTTGGAGCCTTACGGCCACTATAAGGCAAAAATCACAGAGGAATGTATTCAGCGCCTTTCCGATAAGCCCGACGGAAAGCTTATTCTTGTCACCGCTATAAATCCCACCCCCGCAGGAGAGGGAAAAACCACCACAAGCATCGGTCTTGCTCAGGGTATGTATAAGCTGGGCAAAAAGGCGGTGCTTGCCCTTCGCGAACCCTCACTGGGACCTGTTTTCGGCATAAAGGGCGGAGCGGCAGGTGGCGGTTATGCCCAGGTTGTTCCCATGGAGGACATAAACCTGCATTTTACAGGGGATATGCACGCCATAACATCCGCCAACAACTTGCTTTGCGCAATGCTTGACAACCATATGCAGCAGGGAAACGAGCTTAACATCGACCCTCGCCGTATTCAGATAAAACGCTGTCTTGATATGAACGACAGGGCGCTGAGAAACTGCATTGTGGGTCTGGGCGGCAAGATTAACGGCGTTCCCAGAGAGGACCATTTTTGCATAACCGTTGCCACTGAGATAATGGCTATTTTGTGCTTGGCGGCAGACCTAAAGGATTTAAAGGAAAGATTAGGCAAAATTCTCGTTGCCTACACCTATGACAATAAGCCTGTTTACGCAAAGGACTTAAAGGCGGTGGGCGCAATGGCGGCACTGCTTAAAACCGCAGTTAATCCCAATCTTGTACAGACTCTTGAAAACACTCCTGCAATCGTTCACGGCGGACCTTTTGCCAATATTGCCCACGGCTGCAACTCGGTAAGAGCAACAAGACTGGCGCTTAAATTGGGCGATTATGCGGTTACCGAGGCAGGCTTCGGTTCTGATTTGGGCGCAGAAAAGTTTTTTGATATAAAATGCCGCTTTGCGGGGCTTAAACCCTGCTGCACCGTATTGGTGGCAACTATCAGAGCCTTAAAGTACAACGGCGGCGTTCCCAAGGCAGAGCTTACGGCGGAAAATTTGGAGGCGCTGAAAAAGGGCATAGTAAACCTTAAAACTCACATTGAAAATATGCACAAGTACGGCGTTCCCGTAGTGGTTGCAATTAACCACTTTTACACCGATACCGAAGCCGAAATTCAGTATATTAAGGATTTCTGCAAGGAAACGGGCGTTACCGTTGCTTTCTCCGATGTATTCCTAAATGGCGGCGAGGGCGGCAGGGAGCTTGCACAGGCGGTTATTGACACAATAGAAAAGTGCGGCGGCTGTCAGACTGACTTTAAGCCTATTTATGACGAAAAGCTTCCCATAAAGGAAAAGCTTGATATAATAGCAAAGGAAATTTACAGGGCGGAGGGTGTAACCTATACCGCAGCCGCAGAAAAGTCGATCAGGGAAATTGAGAATTTAGGCTATGGCGAAATTCCCGTTTGCGTTGCAAAAACACAGTATTCCTTGTCCGACGATCCCGCAAAATTAGGCAAGCCCGAAAACTTTACCGTTACAATTCGTGACGTTAAGCTTTCGGCAGGCGCAGGCTTTGTGGTTGCCTATGCAGGGGAAATTATGACAATGCCGGGGCTTCCCAAAATCCCCGCTGCCAACAATATAGACGTGGACGACTCGGGAAATATAAGCGGATTGTTCTAATGGAAAAGTATATCTCAAACGGACCAAACGATACCGTTAGGATAGGTGAAGCTTTTGCCGCAGGATTAAAGCCTGACGACGGAATTTTGTACAAGGGTGAAATGGGAGCGGGGAAAACCTACTTTACCAAAGGAATTGCCAAAGCCTTAGGCATAGCCGAGGAGGTAACAAGCCCCACCTTTGCGCTGATTAACGAGTACTGCGGCAAAAAAATAAACCTATTCCATTTTGACCTGTTCAGAATAGACAGCTTTGACGATCTATATGCGATAGGATTTTTTGATTATTTTGATCGAAACGGAGTCCTTTGCATAGAGTGGAGCGAAAACATTCCCGACCTTTCCGACAGCTTTAACACCGTTTATCAGGTGACCATAAGCAAAACGGGGGAGGAAAGCAGGGAAATCACCATAGAGAAAATTAAATAAAAAGCAGGAATAAAAATGCTTATATTAGGATTGGACTCATCTGCCGTTGCAGGCTCATGCGCACTTTGCGACATAGATCCCGAAAACAGCGGAAATAATAAAATTATTGCAGGCTGCTTTATAAACACAAGGCAGACGCATTCTCAAACCCTTTTGCCCATGGCTGAAAATATGCTGAAATGCGCTGAAATTGATATAAAAAGCCTTGACTGCATAGCCGTTACCTGCGGTCCGGGTTCATTTACAGGCATACGTATAGGTGTGGCGGCAGTCAAGGGCTTAGCCTTCGCCTTAAATATTCCTTGCGTGGGAGTTTCCACTCTTCATGCCCTTGCATATAATCTTTTGGGAATGGATTGTATAGCCTGCGCTGTTATGGACGCAAGATGCGGCCAGTATTACAACGCTCTTTTCAAAATAAAGGGGAATAGCATAGAGCGGTTAACCGAGGACAGGGCGATTTCAAATGAGGATTTGGCAAAGGACTTGGCACAGTATAAGACTGAACGGATAATCCTTGTGGGAGATGGAGCAGAGCTTGCAGGGAAGTTGCTGAACAATGTTCAGGATAACGGCGGAGAAGCGTTGCTGAACAGTGTTCAAGCAGAGCTTGCGCCTTTGGAATTGCGGTTACAAAAGGCTGAAAGCGTTTGTTTGGCTGCAACGGAATACAAAAAGGTATCAGCTAAGGAACTGCTTCCGGTATATTTGCGTTTGCCGCAGGCTGAAAGGGAAAGGCTGGCAAGGGAAAAAGGAAACAAATGAGTTAGCAAGCCTGCGTGACTTTTTCAAAGTCACAGGGAAATCCTTGCATTGTCCTCAATAAAATCCGCTCAAAAATCCAAGAGTAAATCCTGTTAAGACAAATTTTAGTAAAACCAAAAAATAACAAAATACAGAAAGTAAAGAAAGGCAAAAAAATGATAGTTTTAGGCAGTGACAAAGCGGGTACGGAGCTGAAAAATCATCTTATCGACTTTTTAAAGGAAAATAATTACGAATATTCGGACTGCGGAGAAGAAGCCGATTATCCGGACATAGCCGAAAGGGTATGCGCAAAAATAACTGCGGGCGAAGCGGAAAGAGGAGTTTTGATTTGCGGCACGGGAATAGGAATTTCTATGGCAGCCAACAAGATAAAGGGCATAAGAGCCGCTCTTTGCTCCGATTATTTTTCAGCTAAGTACACAAGACTTCACAATGATTCAAACGTGATATGCTTTGGCGGCAGAGTAATGGGGCAGGGCTTGGCAAAGGAGCTGCTTAACGTATTTTTAACAACGGAGTTTGAGGGCGGACGTCACGCCCTTCGTGTAGATAAAATGATGAAATTGGAGGAAAAATAACTCTTATGGAAATGCTTAAAATTTTAGATCACCCCCTTTTGCAGCACAAGGTTTCACTTCTGCGTGACAAGAACACAGGCTCAAAGGAATTTAGAGAGCTTGTTTCCGAGATCGGAATGCTGATGAGCTATGAGGCGACCCGTGACCTTCCTTTAAAGCAGGTAGAGGTACAGACGCCTGTGGCTATTGCAAAAACCAACATTATTTCAGGCAGAAAGGTGGCTTTTGTTCCTATTCTCCGTGCAGGCTTGGGTATGGTTACGGGTGCAGTTGAGCTTGTGCCTGCGGCAAAGGTGGGACATATCGGTATATGCCGTGACGAGGACGGCAGCGGAAACGTACATGTTTATTACTGCAAGCTTCCCTTTGACATAAAGGAGCGTGAGGTTATTATAATGGATCTTATGCTCGGCACAGGCAAAACCGCAGTTAAGGCTATTGAGAGAGTTAAGGAAAGCGGCGCAAAAAATGTCAAGTTTATGGCTGTTGTGGCTTGTCCCGAAGGTGTCGGCGCTATCCGTCAAGCTCACCCCGATGTTGAGATCTATTGCGGCGCCTTGGACGAGGGGATTAACGAGGACTTGTATATTGTTCCCGGAATCGGCGACGGCGGCGACAGAATTTTCGGTACAAAGTAACCGAGCGGAATTGCAGAGAGAATAATAATGACAGACGTACAAGAAGCGGAAAAATTAGCCGAGCCTGTTATAAAAGAGGTTGTAAACTGTATATCCGAAAAGCGCTATGCCCACATTGAAAAATATGCCGAATTATCCAACCTGTCGTTATCCGATTTTACGGAGCTGATAGAGGGATTTTTGGAAATTAACGAGCTTTCTTATATCGACGGGTTTGACGTGCCTTGTACCTTCAGACCCGAGTATGAATATCACCGGCTCACTGCGGCATATATACGGACGGAAGAGGCTTTTGGGCAGATTATGATTTTACCGCAGACGGAGATCTAAGAACTTGTTCTCATAGAAATTGGCACGCATCTTTTCGGCAAATTTTGCCGATGA
>CANEHP010000075.1 GCA_947427325.1 uncultured Clostridia bacterium
ATAGTATTTATCAAAATTGAAGTAACAATTTACAATAGGAGAAAACGACGAAAAACCTACATAAATATCATGCCTTGGAATGAAATTTTCAGACTCTTCATCAGGTTTCATTTGGTAGCCCACACAGGATTCCAAGTAACCTTCAACAGTGTCCCGGCCCTCTTTTTCTCCGAATACTTTTTCAATTTCTTTTGGCAAATCAGGTAAAGGAATAGGTTTTTCCTTGCCGTCAAAAGGCATTTCCACCATATCAATAGCGGATATATAACGCATATTGACTATTTCTCCCAAAGTCATATCCAGCAATAAATCAAAAAACCATAAAGCTTCTTTTTTATCGTCTTTTAGCACGGTTATCAGCTTTTTACTGTATCCGACTATGCTGTAGTAATTGGAATTGCTGTCTTTTTCAATTTTAACACAGACGTCTGAGGGTGAAATTTTTTTACCATGAAATCCCAATATGTGATTTCCGCAAGCAGGACGTCCCAAAATTATATTCCAATTTTTTAAAGCTTCTTTCGGGGCTTGTCTTTTAAAATAATCAAGAAAGAAAAGAGTGAACTTGTCCTTTTCGGGAGAAAGAATTAAATCGTATTTTTCTCCCTCAACGCCGTTATGCCCTACTTCAAAGCATATGCCGAACAAAGCGCAGCTAAGAAGACTATGACCGTATTCCGCAATGCTGTCGGGATCTTCCTTATTTGCAATCATTATGCGCAGCTTTTCTTCACCCTGCATAAATTTGTCCCAGCCTGCCTTTACTCTTTCAGCAAAGGGTTGTTTAAAAAAATAATCTTTATTTGACAGTACTTTTTCGGTCATATACATTTTTCCTTTTTAAAGAAATAAATTAATGGAATCTTTTAGTTTTTAAGCATTTTAATAAGCTCATCCTCGCTTATAACTGTAATTCCCAGCTGCTGCGCCTTGGTTAGCTTGCTTCCTGCTTCCTCTCCTGCCAGAACATAGTTGGTTTTGGAGGAAACAGAGCCGCTGCATTTTCCGCCGTTGCTTTCTATAAGCGCCTTTGCCTCATCTCTTGACATTGAAGGCAGAGTACCTGTCAGCACAAACTTGAATCCCTCAAGCTTTTTGCCCGTTTCCTTTACAGTAAAGCTCATATTAAGACCGTATTCCTTCAAACGCTTGATAAGTTCGACCCTGTGTGGCTCTCTCACAGCACTGTAAACACTGTCTGCCAATACCTCGCCGAAATTCTCAATTTCAACGATTTCTTCCTTTTCCGCGCTCATTATTTTATCCATTGTGGGAAATCTTTGGCACAATAAAGCTGCTGAACGCTGTCCTATTCCTTTTATGCCAAGAGCATAAATAAACCTGTCCAATTCGTTTTTCTTAGAATTTTCTATCGCAGATATAAGATTTCCCGCAGACTTTTCCTTGAATCCCGGCAGCGCCATTATGTCTGCCATTGTAAGAGTATACAAATCAGCCACTGTTTTTACATAGCCCTTTTCAACAAGCAATTCAACTATTGCATCTCCAAGCCCTTCAATATTCATAGCATTTCTTGATGCAAAATGAATGATATTTCTTAAAAGCTGTGCGGGACAGTCAATATTGGGACAGCGTATAACCGCTTCATCCTCGTCCTTTACCGCCGCAGTGCCGCAAGCGGGACAAATCATCGGTATATGATAGGGCTGTGAATTTTCGGCATGAGCCTTTACCCTTAACACCTCGGGAATTATCTCTCCTGCTTTTCTGACAATAATGGAATCGCCAATCCTTACATCTAAATCGGAAATTATATCCTGATTGTGCAGTGTAGCCCTTGAAACGGTTGTGCCTGCTAAAAAAATGGGATCAAATATCGCTACGGGAGTAAGTGCGCCCGTTCTACCCACATTTATTTCAATTTCGTTAAGAACGGTTTCCTTTTCTTCAGGCGGATATTTAAAAGCCACTGCCCATTTGGGGACTTTTGAAGTTGCGCCCAAAATGCTTCTGTCTTTAAATTCGTCAACCTTTATAACAGCGCCGTCAATATCATAGGAAAGCGTTCCCCTTCCCTCCCCTATTTTATTTATCCGCTCAATAGCTTTTTCTATATCAGTGTAAGATCGGTAACCGTCAATTACCTTAAAGCCCAAATCCTTCATAAATTCAAGGGACTGCTTATGACTTGTAAGTTCTGCTCCCTCGATCTGCTGAATATTAAAAATAAAAATATCAAGCTCTCGTTTTGCCGTTACCCTACTGTCCTTTTGTCTTAAAGAGCCGGCGGCGGCATTGCGGGGATTTTTTGCAGGCTGTTCTCCGTCAATCTCCTGTTGCCTTATAAGTTTTTCAAAGCTCCTTTTAGGCATATAAACCTCGCCCCTTACTTCAATAAAGGGCAATGCTTTTTTCAGCTTTAAGGGAATGCTTTTTATCGTTTTCAGGTTTGCGGTAATATCCTCGCCGATAAAGCCGTCGCCTCGTGTAGAACCTCTTTCCAAAATACCGTTTCGATATTCGAGAGAAACGGAAAGACCGTCGATTTTCGGCTCTACGATATAAGTTGGAGGATTTGTCAGCGCATTTTTGACCTTTGTGTCAAAATCTCTTACTTCCTCAAAGCTGAACACATCTTGAAGAGAACCCATTTGAACAGTATGCTGAACCTTTTCAAAGGTGCTTTCTGCTTTTCCTCCCACACGCTGTGAAGGTGAAAGAGGAGTTATAAGCTCCGGGTATGCTTTTTCGAGACGGTAAAGCTCCTGCATAAGCATATCATAGTCATAATCCTCTATTGTGGGATTATCAAGCACATAGTACGAGTAATTGTGTTTTTCGATTTCCTCCGAAAGAGCGGTATGTCTTTTTTTTGCACTTTCAAAGTCAATTTGATTATTTTCCATTTTATAATTCCCTTCGTATAAGAACACGGATTTTCAAGCAGTTATAAAGATATATGGGAATGCCAAAAACCGCTTGATATATTTTGTGCAGATTTTTAATGCAGTCATTGGCAATAATATGCGGAAAAAAAGAGGACAAAATCTTGTAAAGACGGATTTTTTAGGCGCTTTTATCCGTTATTGTTGTTTAAAGCCCCATAATCGTTTATATCCCCGACAATATCTTCGCTTCCCGAAATTACATGGGTATAAGCCTCGGGTACATTTCCCACAATTACGGTTTCTGCTATAACAAATTGAGTATCAATAGCACCCGATGCGGTGTAACCGGGAATAATCGCCGAAATATCAACCTTTATCTGTACTAAAATACGGTGAAGCGTCTGATTGATACCCGCACTTTCAAAAGAGCTTATAAGAAGGGTTTCCACATATCCTTCAGGCTTAACTTTAACAGGTATGAGAGGCCCTTGATTATAAAAAGAGGTTAAGCCAGAGATTGTTCCCAAGGAAATACTTAGATCATGATTATCCAAATCTGTAAGTTCATTATTGACGCTGTTGTTGATTTTCGCTTTCAGCTTGTTAATATTAAGCATATTGCTCTCTATTGAAGTTATTTCGTTATCGCCGTTATAAACCACGGTAACTAAGCTGCCGTAATTAAATTCCTCATCGTCAAGTTGGGAGTAAACTGCATCGTTTATTATTCTCGTAGCTAAAATTTTGCTTTGGTATATTGCCGTTTGTTCTATAATGGGGCGTATCCTTAAATCCACAAGCAAAATAATTCCCGCCAGGATCAGCCCGACAGCAATGAGTTTTAATCCTATATGACGCTTCCTTTTTATTCTTGCCATGTAATCACCGCCTTACCTATCATTATATGTTTATGATTAAAAAGCGGTGATTAGACAGGCTATATCAGATTTGCAGAAATACCGCACAAAGCCGTCAGGTGATGTGCGGTATTTGATACTAAACTTTTACTTAATAAATGCAGCAAAAGCTTTGTATGTCATATAAACATCATTTTTTGCCGTAATTTCAAAGGGAGCATGCATAGAAAGCACGGGAACTCCCAAGTCTATTGTATCTACATCTAAGTTTGCAATATATTTAGCAACAGTTCCGCCACCGCCGAAATCAACCTTGCCCAGCTCGGCTGTCTGCCAAATCACCTTGTTATCGTCAAAAATCTTTCTTACATAGCCCACAAACTCTGCCGAAGCGTCATTTGTTCCGCTTTTGCCTCGTGAACCCGTGAATTTAGTCAAGCAGGTGCCTTTTCCAACATAAGCGCAGTTCATTTTTTCAAAAGGCTCGGGGAAATTGGGGTCAAAGCCCGCATTAACATCGGCGGAAAGGCACTTTGAAGCAGATAATACATGCCTGCCGTTTTTGCCGAAGGATTCTGCAATATCATAAATGAAATATTCAAGATAGGAGGAGCAAAGTCCTGTGCTGCCGTCGCTGCCTGTTTCTTCCTTATCTGTAAGAACGGTAACAACAGTCTTTGAAGGAACGCCTTTAATATCCGCAGTAGCCATAAGCGCAGTATATGCGCAAACTCTGTCATCCTGACCGTAAGCGCCCACCATGCTTCTGTCAAAGCCGATATCCTTTGCCTTAAAAGCAGGAACTACCTCCAGTTCTGCCGAAAGGAAATCTTCCTCCACAATTCCGTATTTTTCAAAAAGAATATTCATAATGTTAAGCTTAACCAGCTCGCTGCCCTCATCGTCCTTAAAGGGTCTTGAACCGATAAGAACATTAAGCTGCTCGCCTTTAACCACCTCGGAAGCGTTAAGCTTCATCTGTTCCTGCGCAAGATGAATAAGAAGGTCGGTAACAACAAATACAGGATCTTTATCGTCCTCACCGATAACAACATCAATTACACTGCCGTCCTTCTTGCTGATTACACCGTGAAGCGCCATAGGAACGGTTGTCCATTGGTATTTCTTTATACCGCCGTAATAATGGGTTTTAAAGAAAGCCAACTCCTTTTCCTCATATAAGGGATTTTGCTTTAAATCGAGACGGGGAGAGTCAATATGCGCTGCAAGGATATTTACGCCCTTTTCAATATCCTCTTTTCCGAAAACGGCAAAAATTACAGCCTTACCTCTGTTGTTGCTGTAAACCTTGTCTCCCGCCTTGTATTTTTTCCCGATCTTAAATTCGGTAAAGCCTGCTTTTTTTGCAATTTCAACAGCAGCCTTAACGGCTTCTCTTTCGGTTTTGCCGCAGTCTAAATAATTCTTATAGCCCTCATTGAACTTATCGGCAGCCTTCATTTCCGCATCGGACATAATCAGCCCCGAATTTTTCCTTTCCATAAAAAGTTTTTCTTTAAGCTCTTTTGCTTTTGTTTCTTTTTTTGTCATTTCAGTTATCCTCCGTGTATAATTTATGATAATAATATAAAGCTTTATTGACCTTGCTTAAATAATGATTTGTGTCGGAAGTCGGCACTTTATCCAAGCGAACGCCGTCCTTGCTGTATTCCGAATTGGAAAGCCATGAATCCACGCTTCCCACGCCTGCATGATATGCGCATATTGCAGCGTCCTGATTTTCAAAATATCTTGTAAGATATCCCACCAAATAACAGCCGTACCTTATATTTTGTTCGGCGTCAAACATAGCGTCATAGCTCAGTTCCTCGCTGTCGCCAAGGCGAAATCTTATCCATTCAAAGGTTTCTTCCATTATCTGCATAAGACCTCTTGCGCCAACATTTGAAACAGCATCGGACTTAAAATTGCTCTCAACTCTTATTATAGCATATATTAAAAATTTATCAATATTGTTTTCGGAAGAATATTTTTCTACCAAGGCTTCATATTTTATTGGGTAATTGTTGTACAGATATTTTTTGTGTACGGTCTTATATATTGCATTTCCGAAAAACACCGCTATAAGTGCAATTAAAACAATAATCACAATTAAAGCCGCCTTGTTCTTTCTTCTTTTTGCCCTCATTTATCTCCTTTTATTCTTACAGCAATTTCCTTTAATGATTTAACAAAGCTTTCGGACGAGCTGTTATTTTCCGCAACATAGCTTGATTTATTTATATAATAATCTTTGCTGTGCTGAGACTGCAACCGTTTTTCAGCGTCTGTCGCACCTATGCCGTCGCGCTTCACAATTCGGCTTATAACAGTCCTTTTATCTGCAATTACACAAACAACAGCATCGCATATATCATCTATTCCGCTTTCAAAAAGTGTTGGAGCGTCAAGCACTACAAAATTTTCCTTTGAACTTAAAATGCTTTTTATAACAATGTATGAAACATAAGGATACATAATGCGGTTAAGCGTTAGCCTTTTTCTCTCATCGGAAAAGATTATTTCGGCCATCTCTTTGCGGTTTAATTCCCTGTTTTTCGTTAAAATGCCTTCTCCAAAGTTTTTTACGATTTCGTTTAAACAAGGCTTACCCTTTTCAACAATTATGCGGCATATCCTGTCACAGTCGATTATATCGAATCCAAGCCCCGCAAAAACAGTGCAGGCTGTGGTTTTTCCCGCCCCCGACATTCCTGTCAGACCGATAATTTTTTTATTTTTTATAGACATTACAGCTCTATCACCTTAAATGCGGCGGCTCTGATAAGTCTGTTATATACCGCCAAACCTATTCCCTCTTCATTGGGGGCTTGTACATATATTTTTTTCGCTCCCATTTCATCGGCTTTTCTAAGACTTGTAAAAAGCTTTTCAGCCTCCTGCTTGGCGGTCCTGCCGTAAGGGAGTGTTTTTGCCTTTATATTCTCGGCTTTTTTTGCCAGAACTATTGTATAATCATCAAAATTTTTATTTACAAAATCCGCAAAGCTGTCATTATCATCACATTTCACCATAAAAACCTCCGCTTTTGGAGAATAGTGTTTATATTTCATTCCCGGCGAAAGTGCTTTATCGCCGTCCTTTAAACCCTCTGTAACCGCCTTGTCTATCTCGACCCGGCAAAGCTGTTCCAGCATTTCGGGTGTCACTCCGCCGGGTCGAAGGATTTTTACGCCGTTTTCCGTAAATGCAATAACTGTGCTTTCAAGTCCGTAAGAGCATTGCCCTCCGTCAATAATCAAAGGGATTTTCCCCTTCATATCATTATAAACATATCCCGCTCTTGTAGGGCTGGGCAGTCCCGATAAATTGGCAGAAGGGGCTGCCAAGGGGAAATCACAGGCTTCGATAAGCTTTAAGGTCCACTGATTATTTGGCATTCTGAAAGCCACAGTATCAAGTCCGCCGCTTGTTTCCTCGGGTACGATATTTTTTTTTGACATAATCATTGTAAGCGGTCCGGGCCAGAATTTTTCCGCAAGCTTTAAAGCCAAATCGGGTACATTTTCTGCATATCTGTAAAGCCAATCTACGCTTGAAATATGGAGAATCAAAGGATTGTCGTTAGGTCTGCCCTTTGCTTTAAATATCTTTTTTACCGCATCTGCCGATAATCCGTTTCCTGCCAAGCCGTAAACTGTTTCAGTGGGAATTGCAACAATTTCATCATTTTTCAAAATCTGTGCGGCAATATCAATGCTTTTTGGCTCTGTCCTTAAAATTTCTGTGTTCATTATTTATTTCGTTCTTTCGCTTAACTGTTTTCCGAATTTGTAAGCTTGGCAGTCTGATCCGCAATAGCCAAAGCCTCAAAAATTTCGTCGCAGTCGCCGTTCATAAACGCCTCTAACTTATATAAGGTAAGACCGATTCTGTGATCTGTAACACGGCTTTGGGGAAAATTATAGGTTCTGATTCTCTCCGAACGATCTCCTGTGCCTACCTGTATTTTACGCTCGGCAGCTATCTTATCCGTTTGCTCGTTAAGCTTTGTTTCGTACAGCTTGGAATAGAGCATTTTCATAGCTTTTTCCTTGTTCTTTATCTGGCTGCGCTCCTCCTGACATTCAACAATAGTGCCCGAGGGGTGATGTATAATTCTTATAGCGGATTCGGTTTTGTTTATATGCTGTCCTCCTGCACCGCTGGAACGGAACGTCTGTATTTCCAAATCCGCAGGATTTATTTCCACATCCACCTCTTCCACTTCGGGCAGCACCGCCACTGTAATGGTAGAGGTGTGTATTCTTCCCTGTGCCTCTGTTTCGGGAACACGCTGAACACGATGAACGCCGCTTTCATATTTCAGCTTTGCATATGCACCGTCCCCCTCTACCAAAAAGCTTATTTCCTTATAGCCGCCCAATTCGGTGGGGTTTGCGCTTATAACCTCTGTTTTCCAATTCTTCGATTGTGCATAAAGAGAATACATTCTAAACAGTGAGTTGGCAAAAAGAGCAGCCTCATCTCCGCCTGCGCCGCCCCTGATTTCTATAATAACATTTCTGTCATCATCGGGGTCTTTTGGCAAAAGCAGAATTTTAAGCTCTTCTTCAAACCTTTCGATATCATTTCTGGCAGATGTAAGCTGCTGCTGTGCCATTTCCTTAAAATCCTTATCCAAGCCGCCCTCGTCAAGAATTTGTTCTGCCTCCTCAAACTCGTTTTTTGCCTTTTTGTATTCACGATATTTTTCAACAATAGGAGTCAGCTGTTTATGCTCCTTCATCAAAGTCTTATATTTGCTTTGATCGTTTATAACTTCTATATCCGAAAGGCTTTTATTTATTTCTTCAAGCCGTTTTTCGGCATTTTGAAGCTTGTCAAGCATTTCCCTCTTCCTTTCTGATAATTTTTTTTATCTTTTTTTCACATTTGCTGCGGGCTACCATAAAGTCGTGCCCGCATTTTTCGCATTTAAGACGAAAATCCGCCCCTACTCTAAGTACAATCATTCGATTGCTGCCGCAAGGGTGAGTTTTTTTCATTTCTAAAATATCTCCGACATTTATATCCATTAAATATTTTCCCCTCGGTAAAAACCAACTTTATACTATTTTTATCATTCTGTAAACTTTGTCTGTTATATGATTGAGAATTAGTGTTACAGAATATTGTACCACATTATTATTAAAAAATCAACTAAATTTAAAGCGGTTTTAAGCGTTTTATATTAGGGCTTGTTTGAAAAATCGGGAACGCCGTCTTTTCACCCCAAAACGGTTATCTTCTGCGTCAAAAAGCCTTGTCAAACTACGTTCAATGCTATTTCCCGACGGGACGCTGTCCCGTCGGTTTCGCTTTCAGCGGAACGCTTAAAAACGTTCAAAAAACGTTTTTAAGTTAGAAATAGTATTACAAGGAATATTACCCTACAACTTGTCATAAACATAAAAAGACAAAAAAATGTGCGGCTTATACCTGAGTTTGTTTATATAAGGTTTTGTACTGATTTTTCGGAAAAATTTGTTGCCTTTATGTGAACACTCTCCGATTTCTGCTTAAAAAGCCTATCACAGAGGAAGGAATGATTGATAAAATGTCAGAATTTTATCCTGAGGGAGAATTGATAAATACCGAAGACAACAGAAAAGCCACATTAAACGAGCAAAGATTAGAGGAGTGTATTTTAAGCGGCAAGATAGTTGAAGCTCCCTGTATTGTATGCGACAGCAGTCATAATCTTATTGTGGATTTTGGCTTTATAAAAGGAATTATTCCCCGTATTGAAGGGGCAATAGGCATTGATGACGGTTCAACCCGTGATATTGCCCTTATTTCCCGAGTAAATAAGGCGGTTTGCTTTAAAATTACCGCCTTTGCCAATAACGAATACGGCAAAAAAACTGCCATACTAAGCCGCAGAAAAGCGCAGCAGGAATGCTATGAAAAGTATATATCAAAGCTCGCTCCCGGGGATATTATTGATGCGAAGGTGACTCATTTGGAGCAGTTCGGCAGCTTTGTAGATGTAGGCTGCGGCATACCTTCCCTTATTCCGATAGACTCTATATCGGTTTCGAGAATAAATCACCCTTCTAACCGTATGTCAGTGGGACAGCATATAAAAGCAGTTGTAAAAAGCCTTGAGAGCGGAAAAATATCCTTGTCCCACAAGGAGCTTTTGGGTACATGGAAAGAAAACGCAGCCAATTTTAATGTGGGAGAAACAGTGACAGGATATATCAGAAGCATTGAGGATTACGGCATTTTTGTGGAATTAACCCCCAATTTGGCAGGATTGGCGGAATTAAGGGACAACATACATATAAATCAGTACGCCAGCGTTTTTATTAAAGCAATAATTCCCGAAAAAATGAAAATAAAGCTTGTTATAGTAGATACCTTTGAAAAAGGATATTCCTCTCCGGATTTTAAATATTATATAGACAGCGGACATATTGACAGCTGGGTTTATTCTGCCGAAGAGTCGGATAAAATTATTAAAACCGTTTTTTAAAACAACACCGATTTCAAGGAGGATTTGTGCAAGCTGACTTTGAGAAACCTTCGG
>CANEHP010000076.1 GCA_947427325.1 uncultured Clostridia bacterium
GCAGTCATCGGCAAAATTTGCCGAAAAGATGCGTGCCAATTTCTATGAGAACAAATTCTTATTCTTCTTGCTGTTAATAGTCCTCCAAACCGTCCTCATCCTCCTCGTCTTCGGTCAAAGAGTTGATGAATACTGTAATGGATTCTGCCAAATAAGCGATATGCTCCTCCGGGTCTTCGCCGTATTCAAATTCGTGATCGTAATAATATACGGCGCCAAAATCGGATTCTCTTACGCTGAAGCAAAAAAGGTTTCCGCCGTCTTCCTCGGCAAACGGGATAAGCCGGTCCGGGATCGTGCCTTCATCCGCTCTCAAAAGTCCAAGCGTTTTTTCCATAGGCCGCTCTCTTCCGTCCCGTACGGGAATAAACAAGTCCACAAAGTATTCATCGCCGTTTTGGTCGGTAAAAACCGATCTTTCCGGATAGCCGCCGTTATAGGACAAACAGTGTTCCCGCACCTCTGCGGGGAGCTTTACATGAAATTTTTTCTCTATGCGGTCTAAGTCCTCTTTCTTTGCCTTTCCTAAAGTGCATAAGATCTGATTGTTGTACATTGAAGTTGCAGCCTCCTATTATAAAATGAGCGGCGGAAATGTCGGCGTCGCCTAAAAACATTATAAAGTATAATTTTCAACTTTTTATCTACTTTTACGAAGCTAATACTAATTTTCGACTAAAAACAAACAATCTTTGCGGTCTGATTTTCGCAATACTGCGTTGTCGTCCTTGTCTTGCAAAAATCATCCTCGCAAATCTTTGTCTGTTTTTAGACGAGAATTAGTATTAAATCCAAAAGTCAAAACTTTTTGCGCCGGTATTAGTCTTGACTTTTACATTTTTAGTGTTATAATGACAATGCGGTCGCTTGAGAAATTTGTTGTTTTTTGGCGCTTCAATAAAAGGATTAGCTCGGTATTCAGAAAATTTTCCAAGACAAAAACACAATTAGTAAACCGTGCGCCGCCATAAGGAAATTGCCAAAACTTAGGAGTACATTATGAAAAAAGGCTTAATACTTGCATTTGCAAGCTGTTTTCTTCTTTCCGCCTGCGAAGCAGAGAATGGAGAAGGGGGCTTGACGGCGGAAACACAGCACACTTCTGTTCAAGACGCCGAAAGCGGTACTGAATCAAGTATCCCTTTTGAAAGCGAAAAGTTGGGGGTTACAACCCCGGATATACCGTTGGTTTCCGATCAGATAAGCGAGAACAGTACCGTATCGGAGGCCTCTGCGGGAAGTGAAGCGGCAGCAACAAAGGAGTCTCGGAACGAGCAAACGAAAAAGGAGAGCAATTTGCCCCAATGGACCGAAACGGAAATAAGCGGTGAGCGTTATGTAAACACAGATTTTATTTATTCAAGAATAAAGGCAATTCAAGGCAGCGAAAAAGTCAAACAGTACAGGCTCAACGACAAGGTTACGGTAGTTGCCCAAACCGACACCGATTACTATAAATTAAACGACGGTACATTTATACATAAAGACTATTTATCTAAGGATGAGATTATCGGCAATAATCCAAGCGGCGGAAATCTTCCCGACTATACTTCAATAACAACGAAGGGCTATAAAATAGAACGAATAAACGGCATAACCTATGTGGATGGAATAATGATAGCCAATAAAACCTACACGCTTCCGAAAGACTATGATCCCGGAATACATAAAGAGGCAGCCGATGCGCTGACGGAAATGCAGGATGCTGCGGCTTTGGAAGGATTGTCAATATTTGTTGTATCGGGCTACCGCTCATATTATACGCAGGAAGCGGTATATGCGGGCTGGGTGAGCCGTGACGGCCGGGAAAAAGCCGATACGTATTCTTCAAGACCGGGACATTCCGACCACCAAACAGGATATACATTTGATTTAAACTCTCTCAGCCAAACCTTTGCGGATACAAAGGAGGGAATATGGCTTGCAGAGCATTGCGCCGAGTTTGGATTTATTATCCGTTACCCCGACGGCAAGGAAATGTATACAGGATATGATTATGAGCCTTGGCATGTTCGATTTATCGGAAAAGAGAGGGCAAGGCTTATAACCGAATCGGGACTTTCCCTTGAAGAGTATTACGGCATTACTTCAAATTATAATGATTGCGAGGGTTAAAGGCTTTTAAAGAAAATTATATAAATAACCATTTGAACCGTGGATTTATCCGCAATTCAAATGGCTATTGTTTTTTTTAAGAACAAGTTCTAAGTTTAATCAATATTGCTAAATTACTAATGCCGATCCCTTTTTAAACTGCGGGTATTACTTCGCTTTAAATTTAAACGCTCTTTAAAGTCACTTAATAATGCGGACAGCCAAAACGGCTTCAATAGCCTTGAATTTTTCGGTAAGTCCGTCGGCATTGCCCTTTATATCCAAAACAGTGTAGGCCACATTCTTTTTGGACTTGCTTTCCATATTTTCAATATTTACCTTTGCTTCTGCGGTAACGGCGGAAATCTTGTTTATAAGACCCTCCACATTTTTATGGATAATGCAGACCTTGGCGTCGCCTGTCATAACCATGGAAACATTGGGAAGATTTACGCTGTTGGTTATATTTCCGTTTTCAATATAATCCATAAGCTCCTTGCAGGCCATAACCGCACAGTTATCCTCGCTTTCGGGAGTGGATGCGCCTAAATGGGGAAGTGCGATTACGCCCTCAACTCCGATAAGAGCGTCGGTGGGGAAGTCCGTAACATAAGCTGCCATACCGCCGTTGTTCAGCGCCTCGATTATCGCCTTATCGTCAACTAAATCCCCTCTTGCGAAATTAAGAATGCGCACTGTTTTCTTCATGGACGCAATAGCCTCGGCGTTGATCATACCCTTTGTTTCGGGGGTAAGAGGAACGTGTACTGAAATGTAGTCGCAGTTTTCAAAAATTTCCTTGTTGGATTTAACATACTTAATCTTTGTGGAAAGATGAAGCGCACCCATAACCGACAGGAACGGGTCGGCGCCGTATACCTCCATGCCTAAATCCACTGCGGCGTTGGCGACCAATGCGCCTATTGCTCCAAGTCCGATTACGCCTAACTTTTTGCCCTTGATTTCAGGACCTGCAAATTGGCTCTTGCCCTTTTCCACAAGCTTTCCAACCTCGTCGCCCTTGCCCTTTAAGGTTTTTGCCCAGTCAATTGCGGCGGGTATTCTTCTGCTGCAAAGGAAAAGAGAAGCAATCACAAGCTCCTTAACCGCATTTGCGTTAGCGCCGGGAGTGTTGAATACAACTATGCCTTTTTCACTGCACTTGTCTATCGGAATATTGTTTGTTCCCGCTCCCGCCCTTGCAATGGCAAGCAGACCTTCGGGAAGCTCCGTTTCGTGCATGGAAGCCGAACGAACCAAAACGGCGCAGGGATTGGTTACCTCCTCGCTTACCTTATATTTGGACTTATCCATCAAACCAGTGCCGCAGGCGGCAATTTTATTTAAAGTTTGAATATTGTACATTATATATGCTCCTTATTTTCAGTTGTTCTTTTCAAAATCAGCCATAAACTTAACCAAAGCCTCGCAGCCTTCAACAGGCATAGCGTTGTATATGGAAGCTCTCATACCGCCTACGCTGCGATGTCCCTTGATGTTGACAAAGCCGTTTTTCTTTGCTTCCGCAACAAACTTAGCGTCAAGCTCTTCATTTCCCGTTACAAAGGGAATGTTCATAAGGGAACGGTCTGCGCCCTGAACGGTTGCCTTAAACATCTTGCTGTTATCAAGGAAATCATAGATGATCTTTGCCTTTTTCTCATTGATCTCCTTCATAGCGGTAAGACCGCCCTTGCCCTTTATCCATTCAAGAACAAGACCGAGAATGTAAATAGCATAGGTGGGAGGAGTATTGAACATTGAGCCGTTGTCGGCATGAGTCTTATACTGAAGCATTGTGGGAACATTGCTGTCCTCGGGGAACTCACGAATCAGATCCTCTCGGATAATTACAACGGTAAGACCTGCGGGACCCATATTCTTTTGCGCACCTGCGTAGATCAAGCCGAATCTGCTGACATCAACAGGCTCCGAAAGGATACATGAGGACATATCGGCAACCAAAGGCACATCGCCCGTTTCGGGGAGCTTGGGGAACTTTGTGCCGTAAATAGTATTGTTAAGGCAGATATGGAAATAATCCGCATCCTTGTCGAACTTGCTTTCGTCCAGCTCGGGAATGTAGGAAAAGGTTTTATCCTTTGAAGAAGCAACTGCGTTTGCAGTGCCGAATCTTTGCGCCTCCTTGTAAGCCTTGGTTGCCCACTGACCTGTTACAACGAAATCAGCCTTTCCTTTTTTCATAAGGTTAAGGGGAATCATAGCGAACTGCATGGAAGCGCCGCCCTGAAGAAACAGAACCTTGTAATTGTCGGGGATATTCATAACCTCTCGAAGTGAAGCCTCGCAGGAATCGATGATAGCCTGATACTCCTTGGAGCGGTGGGACATTTCCATTACGGACTGACCCGAGCTGCCGTATTCAAGCATTTCCTCCGCAGCCTTTTTAAGAACCTCCTCCGGCAAAACTGCCGGACCTGCACTGAAATTGTAAACTCTCATTATGTTGCCTCCATGTTCGTTGTATATTTTTTATGATGTTAGAAATTTAAACTGTTAAAGTCCGATTATATAAATTATTGGCTTTCATAAACATCGCTCGCTTTATTATACTTTAATTCGCTAAAATTGTCAAGGCAAAATTTCAATATTTGGGAAATATTTTGGGGGAGCAATATAAAACAGCAGCTAATGAAATTTACTTGAAATCAAGCATCTTTTTGTGTATAATATATGCAGAATGTACATAAAGGGCATATTGGCAGATTTTATACGAGGGAATTTATATGAAGCTTAACCGACTTATAGGCATAATATCAATACTTCTTCAAAAGGACAGAGTTACGGTAAAGGAGCTTGCGGAAAAATTTGAGGTTTCCTACCGTACCGTTCTCAGGGATATAGAAGCAATAAATATGGCGGGCATACCCATAGCTGCGGACAGGGGCAAGGGCGGCGGCGTGTATATTATGGAGAATTACAAAATAGACCGCACGGTTTTATCCTCGGAGGAAATGCAGTTTATTTTGACGGGACTGCAAAGCCTTGACAGCGTAAGCGGAAGCAGCAGCTACAGACAGCTTATGGAAAAGCTTTCTCTGAACAGCGCCGATATGGGCAAAAGCGACGATACGATTTTAATAGATCTTTCGGGCTGGGATAAAACGGGTTTGTCCGAAAAAATCGATATTATTAAAGCGGCTATGGAAAAGAGCAGAACGATTTCCTTCAGCTATTATGCGCCAAGCGGCAATACGGTAAGGGAAATTGAGCCGTATCACCTTATTTTTCAGTGGTCCGGGTGGTATGTATGGGGATATTGCCTTCTCAGAAAGGACTACCGAATGTTTAAGCTGTCAAGACTGGCGGATTTAAGGCTGACGGACAAGGCAAGGGAAAAACGCAGCGTTCCCGAGTATGTAAGCAATAAATTTGATTATACTCCGAATGAGGTAAAAGCTACCGTGAGATTTCATAATTCGGTAAAATGGCGGCTGGCTGACGAATTTGAAAATCAAAGCCTGAACAACGACGAAAATGAGTATATAACCGTCACCTTGACATGGTCTGACGCAGAATCCTTCTATCAGCATATAAGCACCTTCGGGGACAAAGCGGAAATAATCGCTCCAAAGGAATATAGGGAAGAGTTTAAAAGGATTATAAAAAATATTTATGATAAATATTGAAAACCAACAACGTAATATGACACAGAGCTGTCATATAAACAGTGTTATAATTCCTTCAAAAAGCAGAAAGGATTTCATTCAATGAATTACGAAATTGTAAGCTTAAGTGAAAAAACGCTTGTGGGAGTTTCAGCCCGCACGAATAATTCCTCTCCAGATATGGGACAGGTGATAGGCGGACTTTGGCAGCGGCTTTACTCTCCCGATATTTTCTCAAAAATCGAGAACAGGGTCAATGAAAAGGCTTGTGGAATTTACACCGATTACGCCGACGACGAAAAGGGAGATTATACCGCCGCCGCTATGTTCGAGGTTGGCGGTATCGGCGAAAAGGGATTGCCTCACGGTACGGAGGTAAGAAAAATACCTGCGGGAAAATACGCAAAATTTATTGTTAAGGGAAATCAGGCAACAGCCGTTTATGAATTTTGGCAAAAGCTTTGGAAAATGAAATTGGATCGTGCCTTTGTCTGTGATTTTGAGGAATATCAGAACAGCGATCCCGAAAATGCGGAAATACATATTTATATCGGCTTAAAGGGGGAGTAAATGGGCATTTCCCAAATCGTCGGAAAGGCTTTCCGCCCTTGAAAAATTCGGCTTTGATAAAAATTTCGACAAGCTTATGGGAGAGAACGGAATATTCAGATTACTTTACTGTAAAAGAATAGCTTGCAGTGTATAATTTTAAAGGAGATAAAAATGGAAAAACTCGACTATAAAAAGGAATACAAGGATTTATACCAACCTAAAAAAACACCTTCAGTAATTGATGTTCCCGAAATGACATTTATCACAGTGGAGGGCAAGGGAAATCCAAACACCTGCACCGAGTACAAAAATGCTTTGGAAATTCTATACGGACTGTCATTCACCATAAA
The DNA here is from genome assembly GCA_947427325.1 of uncultured Clostridia bacterium. Taxonomy (GTDB): domain Bacteria; phylum Bacillota; class Clostridia; order Oscillospirales; family Ruminococcaceae; genus Ruminiclostridium_E. The sequence continues at coordinate 6,626 of CANEHP010000076.1, forward strand.
GATGTCAAAGATGAACGGTACTCAGCCCGAGGGCTACTTTGAATATACCGTGCCGCCTCTTGAGGGACTCTGGTTTTGTGACGGAATTTTCTTTGACGGAATGAATGTTACGGATAAGGACAAGTTTAAGTGGATTTCCATGATACGCCAGCCCGATTTTGTTACCGAAAAGGTATTCGAGCAGGCAAGGACGGCGTTGTCAAAAAAGAAGCCCCAGCTTGATCCGAACAAAGCCAAGCTTATAAAGTATACCGAGGGGCTTTGCGTTCAGATAATGCATATAGGCTCTTATGACAGCGAGGGAGAGAGCATTTTAAAGCTAAAGGCTTTTGCGGAAGAAAAGGGATACAGAGAGGACTTTTCACACAGCAGACTTCACCATGAGCTTTATCTGTCCGATCCGAGAAGATGCGCAAAGGAAAAGCTGAAAACGGTTATCAGGCATCCGATAGCGAAAAAATAAAAACAGGCGGCATACAAAGACGAAAGACGGTCCTTGTACGCTGCCTTGATTTTTTGCGTTAATATTTGTATGTAAATGTTTGACGTTAAATTTTATCCAAAGCGCCGCTCAAATCGGCGATCAGGTCATCAATATTTTCAGTACCCACCGATAACCGAACGGTATTGGGCTTTATGCCCTGTTCTGCCAGCTCCTGCTCATTGCACTGTGAATGAGTGGTTGTGGCAGGGTGAATAACAAGAGACTTGCTGTCGGCAACATTTGCAAGCAATGAGAAAATCTCCAGGCTGTCAATAAATCTGTGAGCTTCTTCAACGCCGCCCTTAACCTCAAAAGTAAAGATAGAACCGCCGCCCTTGGGAAGATACTTTTTATACAAATTGTGGCTCGGTTCTGTTTCAAGGGAGGGGTGATGTACCGCCTCAACCTTTGGGTGACCGTTTAAAAACTCCACGATTTTAAGCGCATTTGACGTATGCCTTTCTACTCTCAGAGAAAGCGTTTCCAAGCCCTGTAAGAAAATAAATGCATGGAACGGTGAAAGCGTAGCGCCTGTATCACGGAGAAGCACCGCCCTTATGTAGGTCGCAAAAGCGGCTTCTCCCACCGCCTTTGTAAAGCTTACGCCGTGGTATGAGGGGTTAGGCTCGGTAAGATGAGGGAATTTACCGCTTGCTTCCCAATCAAATTTACCGCTGTCAATAATTACACCGCCGATTGCAGTACCGTGCCCGCCGATAAACTTAGTTGCGCTGTGTACAACGATATCTGCGCCGTACTCAATAGGGCGGATAAGGTAGGGCGTTGCAAAGGTAGAGTCAACCATCAAAGGGATCTTGTGCGCATGAGCGATTTTTGCGGCGGCTTCAATATCAATTAGGTTGGAATTTGGATTGCCGAGGGTTTCAATAAATATTGCTTTGGTATTGTCCTGAACAGCCTTTTCAAATGCGCCTTCTTCCTCGGGATCAACAAATGTGGTGGTGATACCGTAGTTGGGCAATGTGTGTGCAAGCAGATTATATGTGCCGCCGTAGATAGTTTTTGCCGCCACAATATGATCTCCCGCATGGGCGAGAGCTTGAAAGGTATAGGTAATAGCCGCTGCGCCTGATGCAGCCGCCAAAGCAGCAACTCCGCCTTCAAGAGCCGCTATTCTCCGTTCAAAAATATCCTGAGTGGGATTTGTAAGTCTGCCGTAAATATTGCCTGCGTCACGAAGCCCGAAACGGTCGGCTGCATGCTGCGAATTATGGAATACATAGGAAGTGGTTGCGTAAATAGGGACTGCCCGTGCGTCGGTAACGGCGTCTGCCTGTTCCTGACCGATATGTAACTGCTTGGTTTCAAATTTCCAATCTTTTTTTCTGTCTGACATAGTGTTATTTCCTTTCTTTGCCGGCTGTATTTTATATTATATATTTATCCTTTTGTTCTTTTTTTAATTGTCATATTTGTTATATCCGACATATTTGTCATATCCGTAAAAACCGTCACATTCGGCAGCTGCCGCACTTTCTGTTGTACAAAAGGCGTAATTCTTTCTTTTTCATTACACACCTCATAAGCTGATTTTTGAATTTATATTTTTCCTATCGGTTAAGTATGATATAATAATACCATATTTTTTTGAAATGTCAATAGGAAAATAAAAATTTTTTAAAGCAACTCCGTATAATTTTTACAGTCGGATTATTAAGCAGCTTTTTAAAAGCCGCAAAAAAGGCGGGAATGCCGATATACTATGGACCTTCAAGCCGAACCGTTGATTTCTTCATATAAATTCCCCCGCATCGGTATCGCTCCATTTAATTTCCGTCAGATCCAAAAGGGTCGTGCCGTCTAAATATTTATTTATCGTATTATATAAGCCCTGCCAGAATTTAACAGCCTTGCAGCTTTCCGCTCTTGGGCAAAGGTTTTCCTCCGCTTCAAGGCAGGTTATGGGCGCAAGATTGCCCTCGGTAACCCTTAAAATGTCCCCCACGGTATATTTTTCGGGAGACTTTGCAAGAACATAACCGCCGCCCGCACCTCTGCGGCTCTTCACCAAATTCGCCCTTGTAAGCAGTCCCACTATTTGCTCCAAATATTTAAGGGAAATATCCTGCCTTTTGGAAATATCCTTTAAGGAAACGCTGCCGTTTTTCTCGTTTTCCGCAATATCTATCATCATACGAAGCGCATATCTGCCTTTTGTAGAAATTTTCATACCCTACAGCCTTTCTTTAAAAATCATACTATACTGATATGGATTATAATTCTATATTAGCATAAAAGAGTTAGGTTGTCAAGCAAAACAAAAGCAATGGCTCTGTTTCTTGATACTTTTTCCACAAGCCGATTTATTTGTTTATGATATTTCCAAATTTTTTCTCCAAAAAGAATCTATAATCGGGCTTATTGACGGCGTCCCTGTATTCATTTAAAATTGTTCTCCTTATCCATTCAAGCCTTTTGGGGCTGTTGTCCTCATAATGCGCAAGAATGATAAGACCCTTTTTCTCCGCTTCGCAAAGCGCCTCATATGCGTCTGAAACAAATTCGCAGCCGGCTGTTTTTACTGCATGGTCGGCGGTCTTTGCGAAGGGTATACCCTCCAAATCGGTAAAGCCGCTCGCTTTTGAAACCGAGTAAATAAATCCGCCTACTCCCTTATATGTTTCATAAGTGGCATTGGGATAATACTCGTCAAGCATAAGCCTCCCGTCGGAGTTAAAGCCGTAAGAAGCCCACTTTTTATAAATTCCGTTGTGCTTAAAGCCATTCTCCAGACAGCATTTTTCAACTGCATTGCAAAGGTATACAAGGGTGTTTTCTCTTTTTTCGGAAAAATAGACCAAGGGCTTTCCATGGTTTGAGACATGGGGGATAAGCTCTTTCAGGTCGGGGGTTTGCGATGCGTGGTAGAGCATATTAATCTCCTTTTTGCATTTCGTAAAAAGCTAATACTAATTTTCGTCTAAAAATAGACAAAGATTTGCGGTCTGATTTTCGCAAATCTTTGTCTATTTTTAGACGGGAATTAGTATGAAACAGACGCTAAAAGCATTTCTGCAAGTTAGAACTTGTTCTCATAGAAATTGGCACGCATCTTTTCGGCAAATTTTGCCGA
>CANEHP010000077.1 GCA_947427325.1 uncultured Clostridia bacterium
TCCTCGACAAAATTTGCTCGAAAATCTGCGCACCATTCCTATGAGAACAAGTTCTTAATTGAGGGTACAGGACTTGACGAGGACGAAATAAATAATTATTTCAGACAAAACTTTGCAGGCGACAGCCTTCTGGCTGTCGGAGATGATACGCTGATAAAAATTCACTTTCATACCAACGAGCCTTGGAAAATACTTGAATACTGTTCGTCCTTAGGCGAGATATTTGACATTGTGGTGGAAGATATGGACAGACAGTCACGGGGACATAAAGAATAGTTTTTTGATAAGTGCAAAAATTATTTGAAATTTCCGAAACAGCTTAAAAAATCTATTGCTAAAAACGACAAAATATTGTATAATTAAAAGAAATATGTTTAAAAGCATTGAAGCGTTTTCACATTAAGCAGTACGTCTTTTCGGAATATCTGTTTTTGTGAATATTTAAGGTTATCTGAAAGGAATGTTTATGGAGCTTTGTCTTACAAACGGACATGTAGTTGACAGCAAAAACGGAATTGACGAAACTCTTGATATCAGGGTAAAGGACGGAGTGATTGCCGAGATCGGGAAGAATCTGCCTTTGCATAATGGCGAAAGGGAAATTGATTGTACGGGATTTACGGTTATTCCGGGCATTTGTGATATGCATATTCATATGCGAGATCCCGGTCAGATCGAAAAAGAAGATATTATTACCGCAGGCGAAGCGGCGGCGGCAGGCGGCGTTACAGCGGTTGCCTGTATGCCGAATACTTCCCCGGCTGTTGACAGTCCGGAAACTGTGCGGTATATTATCGAAAAAGCTGAACAGTCCAAAACAAAGGTTTATCCCGTAGGCTCAATTACGAAGGGCTTAAAGGGCGAGGAGTTTTCCGACTTTGACGGTTTAAGGGAAGCGGGCTGTGTTGCGGTAAGCGATGACGGCAGACCTGTTAAAAGCGCAATGATGATGAAGCAGGCTATAAAAAAGGCCGCACTATCTCATTTGATGATAATAAGTCATTGTGAGGATTTGGAAATAATCAACGGCGGAATAATGAACGACGGTGCGGTAAGCAATATTATAGGCGTTAAGGGAATGGCTCGTTCGAGCGAAAACTATATTACTGCAAGGGAAATTCTTCTGGCGCAGGAGCAGGGACTTCCCGTTCACATTGCCCATGTTTCCACCAAAGAGTCGGTGGATATTATAAGACTTGCAAAGCAAAAGGGAGTTAAGGTGACCTGTGAAACAGCTCCGCATTATTTTACGCTTACAGACGATAAGCTGTTTGCACGTGACGCCGATTACAGAATGAATCCGCCTTTAAGAGAGCAGGCTGATGTGGACGCAATAACCGAAGCGGTCTGCGACGGTACAATCGACTGTATTGTAACCGACCATGCCCCTCATACGGCAAAGGATAAGGCGGACTTTATAAAAGCGCCGAACGGTGTTGTAGGATTGGAAACTTCTTTGGCGGCAACGGTAACAATGCTTTTAAACACAGGTAAAATCACAAGAGTACAGCTTGTACAGCTTATGTGCGTAAACCCTCGAAAAATTTTGGGAATAAGCGGCGGCAGTCTTTCCGTTGGCAGCGCAGCGGATATTACCGTATTCAGTGAAACGGAAAAGTGGACGGTTGAACCCGAAAAGCTGCATTCAAAGTCAAAAAATACCTGTTTTAAGGGTATGACATTATCGGGTAAGGTAAAATATACACTTCTTAACGGAAATATAGTGTATGAGGATAAAAAGGAGAAATAATTATGTCATTTGACAGACTGATTGAAAAAATTGCCGAAAAACAAAATCCCACCGTGGCGGGACTTGACCCAAAGCTTGATTATGTACCCGAGTACATTAAGAAAAAAGCTTTTGAAAAGTACGGTGAAACCTTAAAGGGTGCGGCAAAGGCTTTGTGGAAGTTCAATAAGGGGCTTATTGACGGGCTTTGCGATATTGTTCCCGCAGTAAAGCCACAGGCGGCTTATTATGAAATGTACGGGTACGAGGGCATGAAGACCTTGTATAAAACCCAGGAATATGCAAGGAGCAAGGGGCTTTTTGTTATAACAGACGGTAAGAGAAACGATATAGGCAGCACAATGGAAGCCTACGCCGCCGCTCATCTTGGAAAGGTACAGGTAGGCGGAGAGAAGTACGAGCCGTTTATATGCGATGCGCTGACGGTAAACGGATATTTGGGCAGCGACTGCATAAAGCCCGTTATAAAGGTTTGCAATCAGTATGATAAGGGATTGTTCGTGCTTGCCAAAACCTCTAACCCTTCCTCGGGAGAATTGCAGGATCAAAAAATCGGCGATACTGCCATTTATGAGATCATGGGCGATATGTGTGAGGAATGGGGAAAGGAAATCGAGGGAAAATACGGCTACAGCGGCGTGGGAATAGTGGCAGGCGCAACTTATCCCGAACAGATAGCCGTTTTAAGAAGCAGACTTCCTCACACCTTCTTCTTAATTCCCGGCTACGGCGCACAGGGAGCAAGCGCAAAGGATATTTCCGCCGCTTTTGACCAACATGGCTTAGGCGGAATTGTCAACAGCTCAAGGGGAATAATGTGTGCATATAAAAAGGAAGGCTGCAATGAAAAAGATTATGCGGAGGCGGCAAGACGGGAAGCAATCCGTATGCGTGATGAAATAATGGGCTATGTACATAAAATTGAGCTGTAATAACGGCTGTACAAGCTTTGGATAATCGTATATTTGGCTTCGGAGGATAATAAATGAATTTCGGAAAAGATAAAACAGCATATCTGATATTATCAGACGGCACTGTATTTAAAGGAAAAAGCTTCGGCAAAGAGGGGACGGTTATAGGTGAAACGGTATTTACCACAGCTATGACAGGTTACCAGGAGACCTTGACAGATCCCAGCTACTGCGGTCAGATAGTAACACAGACTTTCCCTTTAATCGGAAATTATGGGGTAAACAGTATAGATTATGAATCCGACGGCAGTGCGGTAAGCGGATATGTAGTAAGAGAAAAATGCGATATGCCCTCAAACTTCAGATGTGAGGATTCTATAGACAATTTCCTAAAAAAATACGGAATAATCGGTATTTACGATATCGATACAAGAAAGCTTACCCGCATTATCCGTGAAACGGGTGTAATGAACGGTATGATAACCACAGAGGAATTTCAGCTTGAAAAGGCTTTGGAGGAAATCGGAAACTATAAGGTCGGAAGAGTCGTACCAAAGGTAAGCACAGATAAGATAGAAAAATTTCAGGCGGAAAATCCAAAATTTAATGTTGTACTCATGAACTACGGATATAAGTACAATATCAGAAGAGAGCTTGTAAACCGAGGCTGTAATGTTACCGTTATGCCCTGGAACAGCTCCGCAGAGGAGATATGCGCCTTGAATCCCGACGGAATTATGCTGTCAAACGGTCCGGGAGACCCTGCCGATAACCCCGAAGCTGTAGAAACTCTTAAAAAGCTTATCGAAAAGCAGATCCCCACCTTCGGAATATGCCTTGGTCATCAGCTTTTGGCGCTTGCCAACGGCGGAAGGACAGTAAAGCTTAAATACGGTCACAGAGGCGAAAACCAGCCTGTTACTGATTTAGAGCTTGACAGAACCTTTGTGACAAGCCAAAATCATGGTTATGCGGTTGTAAACGACAGTATTTCCGAAAAAGTGGGCAAGGTGAGCCATATCAACGCCAATGACGGCACTTGTGAGGGCGTGAAGTACAGCAATGCGCCTGCCTTTACCGTACAGTTTCACCCCGAGGCCTGCGGAGGTCCTCACGATACCGCATATTTATTTGATGAATTTATCAAGTTAATGGAGGAACATAAGTAATGCCACTGAGAAGCGATATAAAAAAAGTTCTTATGATAGGCTCAGGGCCTATCGTAATCGGACAGGCTGCGGAATTTGACTATGCCGGCTCACAGGCTTGCCGTGTTCTGAAGCAGGAGGGCTTGGAGGTGGTATTGGTAAACTCCAACCCCGCAACCATAATGACAGATAAGCATATGGCGGATAAAATCTATATCGAACCGCTTACCTTGGATTGTCTTAAAAGAATTATCGAAATGGAAAAGCCCGACAGTATTTTGTCTACTTTAGGAGGACAAACAGGCTTGACGCTTTCCATGCAGCTTGCCGAGGAGGGCTTTTTGGAGAGCCATAATGTTAAGCTTTTAGGCGCAAATCCTCTCACCATTCACAAGGCGGAGGACAGACAAGCCTTTAAGGACACTATGGAGGAAATCGGCGAACCTTGTATTCCCTCAAAGGTTGTTGAAACGCTTGAGGACGCTATGGACTTTGCCAACAATGAGATAGGCTATCCCGTTATAGTCCGCCCTGCATTTACTTTAGGCGGCACAGGCGGCGGTATAGCAAATAATGCGGATGAGCTGCACGAAATCGCCATAAACGGCTTAAGAATGTCCCCCATACATCAGATTTTGGTTGAACGGTGTATAAGCGGCTGGAAGGAAATTGAATTTGAGGTAATACGTGACGCAAAGGGAAATGTTATAACCGTTTGCTCTATGGAAAACTTTGATCCGGTGGGCGTTCACACGGGCGACAGCATAGTTGTCGCTCCTGCGGTCACTTTGGCGGATAGGGAGTATCAGATGCTCCGTACTGCCGCCTTGAACATTATTCAAGCCTTAAAGGTAGAGGGCGGCTGTAACTGTCAATTTGCCTTAAAGCCCGACAGCTTTGAATATGCCGTAATAGAGGTCAATCCGCGTGTAAGCCGTTCCTCTGCTTTGGCGTCAAAGGCGACGGGCTATCCTATTGCAAAGGTCGCCACACGTATTGCTATCGGATATTCTCTTGATGAGATACTTAATCAGGTTACGGGAAAGACCTATGCCTGCTTTGAGCCTGCCATTGACTATATTGTCGTAAAATTTCCCAAATGGCCCTTTGATAAATTTGTGTACGCTAAGAAAACTCTCGGTACACAGATGAAGGCAACAGGAGAAATTATGGCAATAGGCCCAAGCTTCGAGGCAGCTATGATGAAGGCTGTTCGTTCCATTGAGCTTGGAATGAATACTATGCGTAAAAGAGATTTTGCCGCTATGTCCGACGAGGAAGTGCTGAACAAGCTTCATGATGTTGATGTCGACCGTTCTTTCTGCGTATTTGAAGCTTTAAAGCGTGGGATTTCCGTTGATACGATTTGCGAAATTACAAAAATTGATAAATGGTTTGTAAGCAAGCTGAAAAATCTCAAGGAATTGGAGGATTGGCTGTCAGAGGGAGATTTGACTCAGGAAAAGTATGATACTGCAAAGAAATATTGCTACCTTGATAAATCTATTGAGGAGATTTCGGGAAAAAGCCTGAAGGAATGCGGAATCGAAAAACGCCATGCCGTTTATAAAATGGTTGATACCTGCGCTGCGGAGTTTTCCGCCGATACGCCTTATTTTTACAGCACTTATGACGAGGAAAACGAAGCGGAGGAGTTTTTAAAGCAGCACCCCACCGATAAGAAAAAGGTGCTTGTATTCGGTTCGGGCCCTATCAGAATAGGGCAGGGAATTGAGTTCGACTACTGCTCGGTACACTGCGTATGGGCTTTAAAGGAAATGGGCTGTGAAGCCATTCTTTGCAACAATAATCCCGAAACCGTTTCCACCGACTTCGATACGGGAGACAGGCTTTATTTTGATCCCCTTACCTTTGAAGATGTTGACAGCCTTATTGCAACGGAAAAGCCCGACGGGGTTGTGGTTCAGTTCGGCGGACAGACCGCCATCAAGCTGACCAAGCATTTGCAGGAAATAGGTGCAAATATAATGGGCACCTGTGCGGAAAGTATTGACGCAGCGGAGGACAGGGAGCTGTTTGACGAGCTTTTGGAAAAATGCGATATACCAAGACCTGCGGGTGAAACCGTATTTACAACAGAAGAAGCTTTACAAGCGGCTAACAGATTGGGATATCCTGTTTTGCTCCGTCCTTCTTATGTGCTTGGCGGTCAGAATATGATAATCGCCCATGCCGACAGCGATGTTGAGGAATATATGAAGATCATTACCTCTCACAAGCTGGAAAACCCCGTACTTATCGACAAGTATATGATGGGTACAGAGGTAGAGGTTGACGCTATATGCGACGGTACGGATTTTCTTATTCCCGGAATTATGGAGCATATCGAGCGTGCAGGTATTCACAGCGGCGACAGCATTTCCGTTTATCCTGCTCAAACCCTTAACGAGAGAGTTAAAAAGGTTATTATCACCTATACCGAAAGGCTTGCAAAGGCTCTTAAAGTAATAGGTCTGGTAAATATTCAGTATGTGGTATACGATCATCAGGTTTATGTAATTGAGGTAAATCCCCGTTCATCAAGAACAGTACCCTATATAAGCAAGGTGACAGGCGTTCCTATGGTGGATATTGCTACAAAGATAATGCTTGGTCATTCCTTAAGGGAACAGGGCTATACAAGCGGGCTTTATCCCGAATGTGAATATATCGCCGTTAAAGTGCCTGTATTCAGCTTTGAAAAGCTCCATGACGTTGATACCCAATTAGGTCCTGAAATGAAATCGACGGGCGAGTGCCTTGGTATTGCAAAAACGTTTTCGGAGGCGCTCTATAAGGGACTTATTGCAGCAGGCTTTAAGATGCAGTACAGCGGCGGCGTTCTCTTTACTGTAAGAAATCAGGACAAGCCCGAAATAATCGACCTTGCAAGCCGTTTTGAAGCATTGGGCTTTGATATTTACGCTACCGGCGGAACGGCATCTGTGCTTAACAGAAATATGATAGCGACTAATTTCACATACCGCATAAAAGAGGAGAAAGAGCCTAATGTTATCACGCTTCTTGAAAGCGGTAAAATAAATTATGTTATTTCCACCTCCGAAACAGGACGAGATCCGGCACGTGACAGCGTTAAGATGAGAAGAAAGGCGTCGGAACGTTCCATTGCCTGCCTTACCTCAATAGATACGGCAAACGCATTGGTATCATGCCTTGAAATGCACAAATCCATTGACGATGTGGAAATGGTAGATATTACAAAAATCTGATTATTAAAAATATTTTTATCAAAACTGTTTGATTAAGGAAAATGCAATGAAAGTCGGAGAATATAAAGTAAAAAGAAACTATTTAATTGCACAGATGGTCTTAGACGCTGTGGCGGTTATTATTATGATTGTTATCTGTAGATGCGTCTTTTCCTTTGGCGACTTTATAGAATCGCAAAATAAGCTTATTCACAATTCCAACAATGAAGTTACCGGTCTTGTTGTGTGGCAGTGGAACATTACTTGGATTGTAATTGCCGCTGTTGTGGTATTGGCTTCGCTTTTGATGATTTATCTTCCGAGAAAGCTGCCGAAAAAGTATATTGTTAATGAATCAAATGCGCAAAAGTACAGCGATATTGTAATTACAGCCATTACCTGTGTGCGTATTCCTGCTTTATTGGCGGTTTTTGAGGGAATGTGCATTCACCAGTCGGTTATGGTTAGAAATTTCGAGGGAATCATTTCTTTACAAATCCCATTGGATATTCTTCTTGCAGTGATCATTATTCGGTTTTCGATTCACAGAGTCAGAATCATTCAGCCTGAAGAAGAGGAAAAGAAAATCACTTTTAAGGAGAATTGAGTATGGACGATTTCGGCATAAACGAAATGACGGAGATGAAAAAAACCTTCAGGATAAACATCAAAAAAGCTTAAGTGGTAAATTTATTTCTTGGAATTTTTAAAGGAAAGGGAAAATATAATGCCTTATTTTTGCGATAAATATAGGATTTTGGAAAGGGAAGAGATTGCAAAGGATATTTATTCATATGTTATAAGTTGTCCCGAAGCTGCCGCTTACGCAAGGGCGGGGCAGTTTGTGCACATCAGGGCGGAGGGCTATACCCTGCGCAGACCCATTTCCATTTGTGAAATCGATAAGAAAAAGGGAACTGTTCGCTTTGTTTTTGAAGTCAGGGGCGGCGGTACGGATAAAATTTCTCAGCTTACCGTTGACGATTATATGGATATTATTCTTCCCCTTGGAAACGGTTTTTCCGTTAATGAAATTTCCGATGAAAAAAGTATTGTGGTTGTCGGCGGCGGAATAGGTGTTCCCCCGATGTGCGGACTTGCCGCCTGCTATAAAAACGTTAAGGCGATTATCGGTTTTCGCAGCAAGGACAGGGTGATTCTTGAAGAGGATCTGAAAAGGATCGGTGCAGATGTAACGGTTTGCACCGACGACGGCAGCTATGGATATAACGGGGTGGTTACATTGCCTCTTGAGGAAGAGCTTAAAAAAGGAAAAACAGCCATGGTTTACGCCTGCGGGCCTTTGCCTATGCTTAAAGCGGCAGTTAATACCGCAAAAAAATATAATGTTCCATGCGAGGTATCTCTTGAAGAAAGAATGGCTTGCGGCGTAGGGGCTTGTGTTGGCTGTGCATGCAGGATAAACCGCAACGGAGAAAATTTGGTTCTGCGTGTTTGCAAGGACGGTCCTGTGTTTAAGGGAGAGGAGGTAGTATTTTGAGTATGGAAAAAGATTTATCGGTAACTGTGGCAGGCGTACGCTTTCCCAATCCTGTAATCGCCGCTTCGGGAACTTACGGCTTCGGCCAGGATTACACGGATTTATACCCTTTGAATAAGCTGGGCGGAATTTCCTGCAAAGGAACTACCCTTTTGCCCAAGGACGGAAATCCTGCTCCCCGCATTGCGGAAACTCCTGCGGGAATGTTAAACTCGGTGGGACTTCAAAATCCCGGAGTCGATGCATTTATATCAAAGTATCTTCCCATTGCCAAAAAAGAGGGAAACGTCATTATCGCTAATGTGGCAGGAGCTACCCTTGAGGATTACAAGCAGGCGGTTCAAAGACTTGACACCACAGACGTGGATATGATAGAGGTGAATATATCCTGCCCCAATGTAAAACAGGGCGGTGCAAGCTGGGGCGTTTCCTGCGAAGGGGCGGCGGCTGTTACCAAAACGGTAAGAAGTGTTACAAAAAAGCCTTTAATGTTAAAGCTCACCCCCAATGTTACCAATATAGTTGATATCGCCAAGGCAGCAGAGGCGGAGGGAGCGGACTGTGTTTCCCTTATAAATACTCTTTTGGGTATGAGAATTGATATTAAAACACGCAGACCGATTTTAAAAAATAATGTGGGCGGTTTTTCAGGTCCTGCCGTATTCCCCGTTGCAGTCAGAATGGTATGGCAGGTGGCTAATGCCGTAAATATTGACGTTGTGGGAATGGGCGGTATATCTACCTCGGAGGACGCTGTTGAAATGATGATGGCGGGAGCAAAGGCTGTTCAGATAGGGACGGCTGTATTCACCGATCCCTATTCTCCTTTAAAGGTGATAGAGGGCTTAAAGCAATATATGATTGACAATAACCTTAATTCCTTGGAGGAAATAACAGGTACGGTGCAGCCATGGTGACAACATTATATCTAATCCGTCACTGCGAGGCGTTGGGCAACATTAACGATACTTTTCAGGGAAGTATTGACGAGGATATTACCGAGAAAGGCGCAAAACAGCTTGAAAGGCTTGCCGAAAGGTGCAGGGAGCTTACCTTTGACGTTATATACTCATCGCCGCTAATAAGAGCCTACAAAACCGCGCAAGCCGCAGATAAATATCACTGCTTGCCCATAATTACCGATAAAGCCTTTGAGGAAATTGACGGAGGGGAATTTGAGGGCTGTAAGTGGGATATGCTGCCTGTGCTTTTTCCCGATACATACGGACATTGGAAAAATGATTTTGCCCATTTTAAAACCAAGGAAGGCGAATCTATGGCGGAGGTATATAAGCGTGTCAGCGAAGGCACAATGCGTGTCGTAAATGAAAACAAGGGAAAAAGCATACTTATCGTATCTCACGGCTGCGCTATCAGAAATATCTGCTGTTTTTTACTGGGACGAAAATTGGAGGAAATAGGGGACTGCGAGTGGGTAGATAACACAGGCATAACCTGTTTTAGCTTTGATGATGAATTAAAGCCTTCTTTAGTTTTTATAAACGACTGTGAGCATTTAAGGAGCGATCCCGAGTTAGCGCCTCATCAAATGTTTTGGAGAAATAAAAATTCCGGGAAATGATATTTCTTAGAGCGTGTTCACATAAAATCAGTATGCAGATTTTCGCACATAATTTTGTTGCCTGCAAGGCAAAATTTTGCAGGAATATCGTCATATTTCAAA
>CANEHP010000078.1 GCA_947427325.1 uncultured Clostridia bacterium
TCCTTGCGCCGCCCTGCGCTTTTGTTATCCTCTGTTTTGGGTCAAAAAACAGAACCGACACCACAAAACCCGCATTTTTCGGGGTCTTCTGTGTTCCGTTCTATAATAACACAATCATCCTTTGTGATAACAGTACTTACCTTGCCAGCCTCAATATCGGACATCATAGCCTTAAACCCGTCACGCTCAAATGTCGTACCCGATACACCGTCATCAATGTAAAATTGTGGATTAGGAAATTCATTATCCTGAACATACTTAAGAAGAATATTTTTTTGATTCGTAATGGAGTTACTCTCCTCAAGCCCGTCGTCCTGAGAAAGCCTGCAATATAAAGCTGTAATTTTGTCTTTTAACATATAATCTTCACTTTCCGACAAATACAGCGGATTATGTGTTAATTATACCACATCTTTTATGAAAATTCAATGTGGTAAATCAATAAATTTTATCTGACTTTTTTGACATAATCCGCCGAATTGCCGATTATATCAAATTTATGATGCCTTTCGATGCGGTTTTACAGCGCGTAACCGCTATGAAATAGTTCTAACACACTATGACTATTTCTGCGGAAATAGTCTGTGTGGCAGGAGTTCCCCCTGCACCCCCCATAACATAGCTATGTTCACTATAGTGAATATAATAAAAATCCTACCGTACTTCACGATAGGATTTAACACATATTCAAAAAGCGGTCTTAGGTGCAATCTAATTGTAAAGGCATAAGCACTTTACAAAGCGAAAATGTACGTACACTTTCTATGGCTTGCGAACCTATGAAAACCATTTTAACTTATCGGCGAAGCCGCACGAATTACTTGGGCTTTGCCCTAAGTAACGCCATAGTACTTATGACATTGCCTTTCCGCAGGCTTCAAGTCAATATCATAAGTACAGGCGGCAGGGGAACACCCCTGCACCCCCCTGTAAAATCAGCGAAAACAGGCAGATAAAAATACCTCATCATATAGAAGCTTTCGCCGTTAATACGTAAAGTGTACGGTTTATATTACAGTTTACGCTAATCAAGTTTACTCTTGCTCGGCGCAATAGTGATACTGTTTTCATATACGGTCACATCATTAAAAAATTCCATGAATAGCTCTGCAGGGGCGTAAGCACAGTCATCATATACTGTTATGGGAACGGAGAGCGTGATCTCGCGGGTCATATCTATAACCTTAAGATTTCCCTCAAAAGCGGCAGTATCCGAACCGTTTGTCAGAACTGCTTTTTGTATGTACTCATCGTCAATCGTGAGCGTATCGCCGTCGCTGCTTTGACTGACCTTATATCCGAGAGCCTTGCTTGTCTCGTATATTGGAACCATTACAATACCGTTTTCTTTATAAGGGTAATGACCGTTAAGATTTATAGGGGTGCCATTAACAATAATCTCCCATTCGGTTTTATTTTCTGCGGTTTCACATTCGGATAAATTTACCGACACGGTTTCATTGAACAAGCTCTGCCCGGTTACTCCTGTTTCCGGAGCTTCTGTGCAGGAGCTTAAAATTTCAGCGGATATACCCGCTAAAATTAATGTTTTAAACATTATCATTTTTCTCGTTTTCTGCATTTTTCAATTGCAATTATAATCGGTTTTATGTTTTCCCGAAACCTTCAGCAAAAGAAGAGATATTATCAGTATCAGCGGGAACACGCAGCCGACAAGCATTCCTCTCTGCAAATTATCGTTTGCTCTCTGCGCCGCGCTGCCTACCAAACCCGGACCGAAAGCTCCTCCAAGGTCGCCTGCCATAGCCAACAGGGCAAACATTGCTGTACCGCCTGCGGGAATATGTTCCGAGCATATGCTTATCGTACCGGGCCACATAATTCCTACCGAGAAACCGCAGACGATACAGCCTGCCAAGCCTACCGCGGGCGAGCCCGACAGAGAAGCGGCTATATAGCACATCAGACAAAGGCAGCCCGAGCCAAGCATAAATTTCATCAGGTTCAGCCTGCCGCCGTACTTTCCGTAAATTGCCCTGCTTATGCCCATTGTTACCGCAAACATACAGGGACCCGCAAGGTCGCCCGCCGCCTTTGACAGACCGAGAGCCGCTTCGGAGTACGCCGAAGCCCACTGCGCCATGGACAGCTCCGAAGCCCCCGCGCATATCATCAGCACGATAGCCAGCCAGAACAGCGGTACGCGGAGCAGTCCGCTTATTTTCATTCCCTCGCCGTCGTCCGTAAGCTTTTCGATAGGGCAGACCGCAAAATTAAACACGTTGACAACGGGTATCATTGCCCAAACGCAGGCAAGCCATTTCCAACTTTCTATTCCGAATAACGCGAAAAAAAGCGTTGATATAAGTATTACACCCACCGAACCCCAGCAGTAAAAGGAGTGCAGCAGGCTCATAACCGCGTCCTTGTTTTCAAAGGGACACGCCTCAACAATAGGACTGCCCAGCACCTCTATAAGTCCGCTGCCCACGGCGTAGACTATAACACTCGCTATTATCCCGATGAACGGGTCGGGCAGAAGCTCCGGTAAAAACGCAAGTCCAACAAGTCCCGCGGCAGAGCATATTTCGGCAGCCACGGCGCATTGGCGGTAGCCTATTTTGTCTGCGAATTTAGCGCACAAAACGTCCGTAATAAGCTGCGTTACGAAAAACACCGAGGATATAAGGGCGATCTTACCGAGGGGTATGCCGTAATCGCTGTGAAATTTAAGAAACAGCAGCGGCGCAAAGTTTGCCGCTATTGCCTGAGTTATAAAACCCAGATAGCAAGCCGCCAAGGTCTTTTTATAATTTTTTGACATATTGACTTCCCTCCGATTTATTGTTATAATGTGATTGTATCATATCACAGGGATGTTGGAAAATCAAGACACTATTTCGCAATATTATTACACAATATCGCAAAAATGGGGGCGAGGCAATGAATGCAGACAACAACTACAGCAGGATAAAAACCGACGAGACTCTGAGGGAAACGGTTTGTCACGGCAGCGAGGAATATCCTTTCAAATATTACAAGGAGGATATATGGCTGTTTGATTTTCACTGCATTGACTGGCACTGGCATTCCGAGGTGGAATTTGTATTTATTGAAAAGGGTACTGCCGAATTTCTTGTCGGAAGCAGCAGACGCGTTCTGACCGAGGGTACGGGAATATTTATAAATTCGCAGGTCATTCACCGTTTTGAAGCGTCCGAAAGCGTTATTATCCCAAATATCGTATTTTCGCCGTCCCTGCTTTCCTCGGAGGACAGCTTGATATACCGCAAGTATATACAGCCCCTGCTTGATTCGTCGATCGAGTGTTTGATATTTTCACCCGAGATACCGTGGCAGAATGACGTTCTGAAAAACCTGCTGTCAGTATTTGATGTTCAGGAAAGGGCGGCTGTTTGCGAAATAAAGACAGTTGAACTTTTGCTGAAAATATGGGGTACTATACATGAAAATGTAAATATATCGGAAAATATTTCCGCAGCAAAAACGTCCGCCCACACGCGGGCGCAGCTTCAGATAATGATGCAGTACATACATAAAAATTATGCGAAGCGTATAAGACTTGACGACATAGCGCAAACTGTGTCTGTCAGCAAAAGCAGCGCGCTGAATATATTCAACAAATATCTGCACATTTCCCCAGTAAGCTATTTGATAAACTACAGACTGAAACGTGCCGCAAAGCTTCTTGCCGACACGGGCGGCAGCGTTTATTCAATCGCGAATGACACAGGTTTTGAAAATGTCGGGTATTTCTGCCGCAGCTTCAAAGAGCTTTTCGGGGTCACCCCAAGCGAATACAGAAAAAATAAAAATAATGCCGCCAATGTTCAATTGTGGACATCGGAGGCATTATAATCCGCTGTATTTGTCTTAATAACGATATTTTGAGAAAACTTCTACATCGCACTCACCCGAAGGACTGGCTGGTAAAGCTTTTCGGCATTACGGATAATGAAATCTTTAAGAAGTTTATAAAAAAGGATATTAACTGCAATATGGCTCATTTTGGCAATGACGCAATAGCTCTTATAAACAAAAAACCCGGCTTCGATTTGTCGGAGCTTAACAGCGAGGGAAAACGGCTGTTTCAGGACACCACCCTGTTTGTTAATTCCTTTGCGGAATATCTCCCCGAAGCAGGTACCTGCGCTTGGGATATCTGCGAAAAAATCGGCTTTTATCGTCATGCTTATGCTGTGAATTACGTATCCCAAGAAGAATATATAAGCAATATGATGTCCCTTACCGAGGAGGCAAAAAACAAATTTGCTTCACAGGAGGAATATGTTGCTTCCCTTATCTTTGGATGCGGACTGTATATGTTTATGATTGACGAATGCAGCATAGAAAGCGGGGCAAAATTCCTTTCTCAAATGGCGGTCTTCGTTATAAACGGCAATCTGCCGCATATCCTTTGGAAAAAGTGAGTTATATCAAGCCTTTTTTTAAGCTTACCCGTTTCCGCAGTATGAGGTTATATTGCTCCCCCAATTAAAGTTTGCCACAGGATGTGGGCGCAAATGAAAAATATCAAGGAAAAAAGCACAGCAATATGCCATATTGCGAGCATTTTTGACGCAGAGATTTTTTTTGCGTCAAGTATTGTGGCAAGATTTAATTTGGGGAGCAATAATACCATAAAGGGAGAATTTTGCCTGTATTATGCGGGTCTTTCTATTTATTAAAGTTGGTTTTGGGTAAGCTTAAATAATCAACAATTTTTGTCGCATATGTGCATTGCATTTTTGAATTGAATGTTGTATAATTAGTAAAAACATTCAAAGGAGGTCACACAATGAATAAATTTAAACGATCCTTCGGCGGGATTTTATGCGCCGCATTAGGCGCTGCAGCCGTTTCATCGTCAGCGGCGCTTGGAACAGTCTCGGTTTATGCCGACAACCCAACGGTTCAGACAATTTACACTGCGGACCCTGCTCCCATGGTCTGGAACGACACGTTTTACTTATACACCGGTCACGATGCAGACAATGCGACCGGCTACGAGATGTCTGACTGGCGCTGCTATTCCACCACCGACATGAAAAACTGGGTGGATCACGGAGCGGTTTTATCCTATACCGATTTCGAATGGGCTGAGCCTGATTCCTGCTGGGCTGCTCAGTGCATAGAGCGCAACGGAAAGTTTTACTACTACGTTACCCTTTCTTCCAAAGAAGCAGGCGGCGTAAGAGCTATAGGCGTCGCTGTTTCAGACAGTCCTACAGGTCCTTTTAAAGATGCTATAGGAAAGCCGCTTTGCGGTCCCAACTGGAGTTATATCGACCCGACAGTCTTTATCGACGATGACGGTCAGGCATATTTATACTTCGGAAATCCCGATCTTTACTATGTTAAGCTAAAAGATAACATGATTGAAACCGACGGCAAAGTTCAGAAGTCTTTAATGAACGCCGAGAAATTCGGAGTAAGTCGGGACGGCAAGTCTTCCAGCTATGAGGAAGGTCCTTGGATATATAAAAGAAACGGACTTTATTACATGGTATACGCCGGCTCCGGAGTTCCGGAAACTATCGACTATTCAATTTCAGATTCACCCACGAGTAATTGGCAATATAAGGGCCAAATCATGAACACCTGTCCCACCAGCTTTACTATTCACCCCGGCATTATCGAATACAAGGGTCATGCATATTTTACATATCACACAGGCAACTTAAAGGGCGGCGGAGGATTCACACGTTCGGCATCTATTGAAGAGTTCACTTTCGAAGAAGACGGTTCTATTCCCAAAATAAAGGCTACAAAAGCAGGTCCCGATCAGATCGAGTCTTTCAATCCGTATCTTAAAAATGAAGCCGAGACCATTTGCTGGGAAGAAGGCGTAGAAACCAAGCGCGGCGAAAACGGCGAAAGCAACGGAATATATGTTACCGATGCAGGCAAGGGAGACTACATAAAGGTTGCAGGCGTTGACTTTTCAGAGAATGCTACAAGCTTTACAACAAGTGCATCTGCAACGGGTTCAGAGGGTACTATTGAAATCAGATTAGACGCACGTGACGGCGAGCTTGTCGGCACTGTCAACATCCCTAAGTGCGAAGCTGAGGACGCATGGCAGACTCTTACCTGCGACATATCAGGAGCAAGCGGCGTTCACGACCTTTACTTCTGCTTTGACACATCCGAAACCTCAGGAACAGTCCACTTCGACTGGTGGCGGTTTAACGACGCTTCCAACGAATCGGAACGCACCGAAGGATCTGATAAGCCTGCTGAAAATGAAGGATTGCAAACAACAACCGCTGAAAAGGAAGAATCGCAAACAACAACCGATGTTCCTATTATACCTATAGTTATAGCTGCTGTTTGCGTATTAACGGCTATAGTCGTTGTAACAGTAGTAATAATTGCAAAAAACAAAAAATCAAAGACTAAGTAATTGAATACATATATTAGGGCTTGTTTGAAAGGCGGTACTTCCGATTTTTCAAACAAGCCCTAATCGACTATTAGAATGTACTTATTTTTCCCTTATAATAAACCGCCAAAGCTTATTCTTCCATTCTTCCCCTGCATAATCAATACCCACCCTCACATCGGCAACAATATCAAACTGCTTTCCGTCGTCCTCTATCCAAATTTCCTTATTGCCGCAAACAGACTGTCCGTTAAAATGCTTATCCACGCCAATAGCCTTGGTAAGCTTGGCGGGACCCGAATAATTCTCCCCTGCTCTGATCAGAACGCCCTCGGGAGCGCCCTCTTCGCCTGTGATAATATTCATCAGCCAGTGCATTCCATAACAAAGGTAAACATATATTGTTCCCGCCTTGCCGTATAAAAGCTCCGTGCGGGGAGTGCGTCCCTTTGAAGCATGACAAGCCTTGTCCTCTTCCCCTCCGTATGCCTCGGTTTCGGTAATCCTTACCCTTATCACGCCCCCGTCGGGGTTTCTTCGGGCGACTATCTTTCCTGCCAGCTCCCTTGCCACTGTCAGCTTATCACGGTGAAAAAAGTCATAATCTAATTTTTTATTCATAACAAAAATCCTTATTTGTCAAATTCCCCACTATGCTTTTTAAAGAAATCATAGTAAATCTTAACATTTTCAAGCTCAGTCCATTGCTTAACCGATATAGGCTCGCTGTCCAAATCGTATATTTGGGCTTTTTTCGCCGCTAATAAAAAAGGAGAGTGAATAGCTATTATAAACTGACAGCCTAAATACTGCGCACTGTCCTCTATTATTTCCAAAATTTCAATTTGCCGCTTGGGAGATAAGCTGTTTTCAGGCTCGTCCAATAAATACAAGCCGTTTTCCTTCAGCCGCTCAAAAAAGTAAAAATAAGCGTTTTCGCCGTTGGAATGACCTCTTACATTGCTCATAAGCTTTTCCTTAACATACTTGGATTTAGTAAGCGTTCTTGCAGATTTTACCCTTTTAAGCCTGTCGTAATCCTCCATACCGCTAAATCTATAGTCCGCATATTTTTCGCTTGTATATTCCGCATATTCGTCAAGCAGTTCTTCCCTTTTGTTGTCTATCCTGCTGTTGAGATTTCTTATATTCAGCGAATAGTCAAACACATCATCGCTTGTGATGACCCGGCTGTTTTCGGGAAGGGAGGTGTTAAGCTCATAGCCGCACATATTTGTATAGGCTTCAAAAAAGCTGCTGCGGTTATAAACCGAATCCCTTTGCAAATGCAGGGCTTCACCCATTATATTAAGCGCAGTTGTCTTTCCGCTGCCGTTGCCGCCGTAAAGAACAGTAATGTGGGAAAAAATAAATTTCGGCAGCTCCTTTTCCCTAAATACTCCAAAGGGATAATAATCAGTATAGCAGGTCATATTCTGACCCCTGAAAAATTCAAACTCATCATCATTGCTCGGAAAAATAAAGGAAGAAAGATATATCATTTTATTTTACCTTAAAAACATTGCCCATATAGCCCACACAGTTTTTTCCGCTTTTTTTGGCAAGGGCTAAGTTATCCTCCGCTTCTTTAAGCAGCCTTGAATAATCAAAGAAATCACCGTCGGCAATGGAGGATACTCCCACAGTGGCGGTCATAATTCCGTCATTTCCATCAGGCAGAGCCATTCTCTCAACATTTTTTCTTATTTGCTCGGCAAATGCCACCAGATCATATTCCTTTGTGTTTTCTACAATAAGCACAAATTCATCTCCGCTGTAGCGGGCCATAATGTCCGTTACAGGCTTTGCCACTATCTGAACGCATTTGCAGATGTTGTAAAGGCACTCGTCCCCCTCGGAATCGGTGTGAGTGCGGTTATATTCCTTAAAATTATCCACGCCGAAAAAAACGGCGGCTATATTTCTGTCCGCACCCCTGTCTATTATATCGGTTAAGCGGTGCAAAAGCCCCTTTTTGTTAAACACTCCCGTTAACGAGTCCTTTTCATTTATCTGACGACAGCGTTCATTTGCCGTGTTAAGCTTTCTGTCGCTGATAAACAGGCAGCAATAAGAGGTGTACACTAAGGAGGATATTAAAAGATATGCAAGGGAAAACACCACTGTAAAAAATAAAGTTAAAAAGTCCGCTCCGAAAATCGCCCCCAGGGTAACGGAAAAAACAAGATAAGGCACCATTATAAACAGCGACTGCTTTAAATTTAACAGCGGAAAGACTGCCATAACCGTTAAAAAGAGATAATACCTTCTTGTATAAACGTTAAAGGATAAATCCGCCAATGAAATCAGCATCAGCGCCAGGGAGAAACAAAGCCAAAAGAAAATTATCAGACTTTTAAGCTTTTTCAAATTCAGTTTTTTTCTTCTGAACTCACGGTATACCAAAACAGCCAAAGAGCCGCAACCGACAACTATAACCAGCAATCCCGCCAATGACAATACCGATTCTCTTATATCGTTAACCGACATTGACATAATGGTGACAGCCGAAAAAACAATGGCTATAATAACCGCAGGAACAGAAAAAAACACTGTCCTTCTGCTGTTGGCAGTGCATAGATGCTGCTGTAAAAGGCTTTTTGAAAGTGCGTCCTGCTCCTCTAATTCTCTGATTTTGCTTCCCGAAAGATGTTTTCCGTAATCGGAAATAACGCTTTTAACAATATTTTTAAACCCGGTCAATATAATTTCCTCTGCTTTATTTTACTTCTCGATTTTTATGCTAATTTAAGGCAACACCGCACACAAAGACGTTAGCGGCGCTGCCTTAATTCTTTGCATAAGCTAATTTGCCTTACTGCACTTTTGCAGCATTTCAATACACTTTACAGGACAGCTTTCGGCGCATATTCCGCAGGAGGTGCATTTGTTGTAATCTATTTCCGCATGGTTAAGGTTAATGCTTATTGCGCCCTCGGGGCATTTTTTTACGCAGATCCCGCAGGCGATACAGCCGTTTTTGCATACCGTTCGGGTGACTTTTCCTATATCCTGTGACGAACATCTGACGGCGGCAAGAGAAGATTTTTTTCTTAAAGAAATAAGGTGATTGGGGCAGGCTTTTACGCAGCGTCCGCAGGCTATGCACTCCGAGGGATTGATAACCGCCACTCCGTCCTTTATCTCGATTCCGCCTTCCTCGCAGGCGTTTACGCAGTCGCCGAAACCGATACAGCCAAAGGAACAGCTGCCTTTTCCGTTATAAAACTTTTCCGCCGCTATACAGCTTTTTGTTCCCGCATAAGCATATTTATCCACGGTTGCGGATTTACAGCCGTTGCAGTGAACATAAGCCGCCATAGGCTCTGCCTCTTCGACCGCAACTCCCAAAATACCGCTTACCTTTTTATTGACTTCAAGCCCTCCGGGAGAACAAAGGTTAGGCTTGGCCTTCCCCGACGCAATAGCCTCGGCGTAATCTGCACAGCCTGCAAAGCCGCAGCCGCCGCAGTTAGCTCCCGGCAGGACCTCGGTTATCTTTTCCACCGTTTCATCGGTTTTTACAAAAAACAGCTTTCCCGCCACGGTAAGAAGTCCCCCTGCGGCAGCGCCTATAAGCAGAAAAAATAAAATTCTTAATACAAAATCCATTTACAGCTCCTAAATGTTTGTTTAAAAAACTTACAAGGCTGAATGCCTGTTCAATTTAGAGCGTGTTCACATAAAGCTCGGCATGCATCTTTTCGGCAAATTTTGCCGCCTGCTTCGTTTCGTCATTTGTTCTGATGCCGACGTATCCTTGCGCCGGCTTTGGGCAAATGACTGAACACATCGTGTGTTAAAATTTTTT
>CANEHP010000079.1 GCA_947427325.1 uncultured Clostridia bacterium
CGCAGTCATCGGCAAAATTTGCCGAAAAGATGCGTGCCAATTTCTATGAGAACATGTTCTTATTTTATAATCACGCTTCAACGCCGCCAAAAAGCTTCATAGCAAACACCGAAACGCCTAAAACCAATAAAACTATGCCTGTTGCACGATTCAGCACAATAGGGCTTGCCTTGTTTGCGAATTTTGCCGCAAGCCTTGCCCACAGCAGCGTTGACAAAGCGCAGAACACAAGACACCATAAATCAGGCGGCCCCGAAATGGCGAAGTGACCCAATGCGCCTGTTAAAGCGGTAAACGCCATAATAAAAACGCTTGTTCCGACGGCGGTCTTAAGCTCGTAGCCCAAAACGGAGGTAAGGATAAGCAGCATCATCATACCGCCTCCCGCACCTATAAAGCCGCAGATAAAGCCGATCATTATGCCGCATACCACAGACTGCACAACACGCTTTTTGGGATCTGCGGAAGCCATTTTTTCCTTTGTGGTCATAACGGGCTTAACTATGAACTTTATTCCCAAAAGCATTGTCATAAATACCGAAAAGCCGCCCATGGCCGTACCCGGCAGCAGGCTTGACACATAGCTGCCCGCAACGGTAAACAGCAGCACCGTAATCATCATAACGATACCGTTTTTTATGTCAAGGTTTTTGTTTTTCCCGTATGTGTAAGCGCTTATTCCACTGGCAAGCACGTCGCTGGCAAGGGCAATTCCCACTGCTTCATAAGGCTCTGTATTCAGAAAGGTTATAAGAAGAGGACTTATTACCGCCGCCGCACTCATACCTGCAAAGCCCGTGCCCAATCCTGCGCCGATTCCCGCTATAAAGCAAATTATAAATTTGTACATAATATGTCCTTCTTTATAAAAATAAGAACTTGTTCTCATAGGAATGGTGCGCAGATTTTCGAGCAAATTTTGTCGAGGACAAGGAAAAATTCCGCAGGAATACTCGTGTATTTTAAGGAATTTTGACGCAGTCATCGGCAAAATTTGCCGAAAAGATACGTGCCAATTTTTATGAGAACAAGTTCTAAGCGGATTATTTCATCTTTTTAATATCATTGGCGTCATAAACCACCTGTGCATAAATAGCCGCAACAACCTGATACAGCTCGGGCGGCACATGCTCTCCTGCGCTCAGCATAACGAGCAGAGCCGCCGCACTGTCGTCACGGTAGATGGGTACTCCGTTTTCGTCTGCTATATCAAGAATTTTTTTTGCCAATTCGCCCATACCCGACGCCACCACAATAGGCGCATAGTTTAAATCGGGGTTGTATTTTAAGGCGGCTGCCGCAGTTTTTCCAAAGGATTTATGCTTTGACATCGAAGCTCCTCCTGTTATCTTTTATTCTGGGAAATGTTTCCGCCAATGAATGGGGCTTTATTAAAATTCCCGTTTTAAAATTCTGAACATTATAGCCTACCCCTGCGGCAATTCTCGTTATCTTGTCCGTAAGGGAGGACACTCTGTAACGGTAGCTTTTCGGATAAAGCACGGAAAGATTTAAATCGCTGCCCCTGCTGTATGCGTCTACCTCAAATCTTCCCACTGCCTCCACATCAAAGGTGAGAAACAGGTGAAAGTGCTTTGGTTCGTTTTCCCCGCCGTTATTCGAGGAATTGTCATTGTCTACCCAAAGCTCTCCGAAAGCTCTTGTATCCTCTACCTGAAGGGGAATAATATAATGGGCTAAGGGAGTAAAAACCCCGGGAGCGTTTAACATACTCTGCAGCAGATTGGAAGCGTTAAAGTTATCTATTCCTCTTATAGCGGGGTGATTTACGTTTCTGTCTATAAAGGCGGTTAAGGCTTTCATGGTTTCCGACTCATAGCCTGTGAATTTTTGGGTGGGCATTTCCTGATTGTCTGCCATAATTCCCAAAATATCCTCAAACGCATCGCAAAGCATCTGCCTTTCGGACACATCGGGAGTATTTTCCAAAACCTTGTTAAGAAAATTTACCATATCCGACAGATTATCGGTGCCGCTTACCGCTGTGTGCATAACCTCGGCGGCGTCGGGGGCGTTTTTGGGAATAAGCAGGGCTACAAGCCTGTCTATTGCGTCCCTTCCCCTTATAACTCCGCTTTTGAAATTATTTACAATATAGTTTATTTTGTTTTCCGACAAAGGCACTAAGCGGTGATAAGCCGCCGAATCAAAGTCGTTTTCCTTGTCCCCGGTATCTTCCTGTACAGCTCCGCCGGGCTGTGATGAAGCTCTGAAATCGCCTTTAATAAAAACAGGCTGACCGTTCTGATCCAAAACGGGTTTTCCCCCGCCGTCAAAGAGCTGCTGCCCTTGATTACCGTCGGCAGACTGATTTTGCTCAATCAGCACGGGCTGTCCTTTTTGATCCACAATAGGCTGCCCCTGACTGTCAAAAACGGCTTGACCGTTTTCCGAAAGCAGGCTTTGAGGAATAAACGCCTGTTCGCCGTTTTGATTAAGCACGGGCTGACCCGCCCTGTCAAAAACGGGCTGCCCAAAGCCGAAGCCTGCGCCTTGGTTATCCCTGATATAAACAGGTTCTCCCTTTTGATTTAAGATCGGTTGACCTTGGCTGTCGAAAACGGGGCGGCCCTGCCCTTTTTCCGCAATCTGTCCCCCGGAAATAAGAACAGGCTCTCCCTTTTCATCCAAGACGGGCTTGCCCTCGCCGTCAAAAACAGCCTCGTATTCGCCGCTGCCGCGAATATTAACAGGCTCTCCTTTTTGATTTAAAACAGTCTGACCCGATTCGACCTCCTGCTCCCGTCCGTTAAAAATTTGCTCAGGGCTTTGATTTGCGGCAGGCTGTTCTCTGCTGCCTGCAATGATAAAAACAGGGTTTCCCTTTTCGTCCGAAACAGGCTGTCCCTTGCCGTCAAAGAGCTGCTGTAGCCGATCTGCTCCCGCCTTGCCTTGGGGAGCGAACATAACGCCCTGTCCCTTTATCCGAGGAGCGTTTTCGCTGTTTGGAGATAAAGCCGCCGCAGGATTTTTCGGGTTGTCGGAAGCCGACGGGTCAAAGGCGGAAGCGTTTTTTTCGCCCTCCGTTTTTTCTCCCCCTGCCGCCAGCTTGGACAAATATATCAGAACCGCCGCCTTTTCCGCAGAAACGTCCTTGGCAAAAGCGGCTGTCGGAGAATAGCCCTCTGCGTTGGCTTTCAAAAGATTTGCAACATATTTGGCAAAGGATTTGCTGAGCGCTTCACGGGCGGAGGCGGAGGGTATCTGAGACATAAGACGGGAAAAAGCGTCCTTCATCATATATTCGTTTGTATTATATCTGGAAAGAGTGTGAGTGATCAAGGGCACAAGCACTTCGGTGCGGCTGTCGTTCTGAAGGCTGCCCAAAATGGTGCGCATAAGCGCAGCGGTTTCATTTTTCAGCGCCTCGAAATTTTGGGCAGGGTTTCCTGCGTCCCATTTTTTATAAAGGGCGTTGAGGTTTTTTGAAAGAGTGGTATTTTGTCCGAAATAATCCGCCAAAAATCTGATATTGGATTTAACAGCGGTGATTATTTCGTTTCTGCTCATAGCATAATTAAGCGCCTTAAGCAGATCCGCCACCAGCTCCTTGGTATCCTCGCCCGATTCCGAGCTGATTTGGCGGAGAATGTCAAAAAGAGGATGCCCCGCAAAAACGGTGTTGTCCTTTTCCTGCGTCATTATTTCATTCATCAGCTTTTCGGGATTTATGTAAATGGCTTTAGTCAGATCGTCAATTTCTCCCACCAATTCGGTATAGCCGTTAAGCTTTGCGTTTTCCAGCAAATCTCCCGAAAACACATCGTGGAGAGTTTCAACCGCCATAGAGGGATCTTTTGCCGCAGGGACTCCCATATTGCCGTTTAGATTGCCCTGAACCCCCTGATTATTCTCCCCTACGGACGCCCCGCCCTTTTGGGACACGGAGTTAGTCCGCTGTACGGGGTTTACGCCGTTTACGGAAAAAGGCTCGGCTCCGTTGGGAGTGTTATTGCCGCTGTTGCCCGAGGTCAGCGTCTTGCCGCCGGTAAGCGGTCCTGATATTTGTGGTATCTGCGGCATAATAATATCCTTTCCGGCAATTTTGCCATTGCCATTGCCATTAAAAATCGGTGCTCTGTCTGCGTTGGGAAAGCTCTGCGGTCAAAAAACGCATAGCCCGTTATTTATTTTGTATTTATTTTAACACACTTTATCGGTTATTTCAACAAATAGACAAAAAATAGGAAAAAATTTTCAAAAATTACTGCTAACCCATTGACAAAGGTTTATTATGGTGATATAATTCTTTTAGGATAAATTATGGTAAGACTGGGTTTTGGCTCGGTCTTACGTTCTTGTTAGGGGGTTTTGCATTCTGTTCTTTCACAGGACCGATCTCCTCTTTTCATTGCTTTTGCAGAGACATAAGCCTGCGCCCCGGCATATGTTCGGCGCAAAGGCTTATCAGGGGAAGGAGCAATTATAAATATGGCTAAGGAAAAAGGCGGAAAAAGAGCGTTAGCGCCTAAAATAGAGGAACAGGCGGAAAAGCTTGCCCTTCCTTTAATAGAAAAAAACGGCTGCAGGCTGTGGGATGTGCGCTTTGAAAAAGAGGGCGCAATGTGGTATTTGAGAGTTCTTTTTGATGACGAAAAGGGACTTGACAGCGACAGCTGCGAGGAAATTTCAAAGCCCATAAACGATTTGTTTGATAAACAGAGCTTTATCGAGCAGGTGGATATTTTAGAAATAGGCACGCCCGGAATATACAAAAGGCTCAGAAAACCCCGCCATTTTCTGGAATGTATGGATAAAAGAGTAACGGCGCAGGTAAAAACCGAAAAGGGCGAGGAATTTGTTACGGGTATTCTCAATGGCTACAGCGAGGAAAAGGAAGAAATTGTCATTGACGGAAGAAGCATTAAGTTAAGCAGGTGCATAAAGGTCAATTTAGACGAGGAAACCGACGAATACACGGATTTGACAGATTCGGACGACCGGGAAGATATTGCGGAATAGCTTTCAACAATTTATATAAAGTATATAAGAATAAAAACCAGCATATTACAAAACACAGGAGGATCACCATGGCTGCCAGCGAAAAAGAAGCAAGCTTTAACGAAGCTTTGGCAATGTTAGCAAAGGAAAAGGGCATTGAACCGGAGCTGCTTTTCGAGAAAATTCAGACAGCAGTAACCATTGCCGTAAAAAAAGAATATCCTAAAAGTGAAAATATAAAATATGAAATAGATGAAAAAACAGGCAATTTTATCGTATCTCTTGTAAAAGAGGTCGTTGAAGATGTAGAGGACGAGGCCAATCAGATGACGGTGGAGCAGGCCCGCACCTATAATAAGAAAATCAAGCCGGGCGAGCAGTGCGTTATCCCCCTCGATACAAAGCATTTCGGGAGAATTGCGGCGCAGACTGCAAAGCAGGTTATTAAGCAGGGAATAAAGGACGCAGAGCGCAGCAAGCTTATCGAACAGTGGGGCGAGCTGCAAAACGAGGCGGCTGCCGTTAAGGTGCTGAAGGTTGAGCCTAACTCCTTAAACGCCACCGTCGAGCTTAACGGAAACGAAGTCCCCCTGTTCAGAAGCGAGCAGCTGCCTTTGGACGAACTGCACCCGGGGGATATGATCAAGGTTTATGTCAGCGGCGCGTCTCCCGACGACAGAAGACCTATGCTTAAAATCAGCAGAACTCACAGAGATCTTATCAAGAGATTGTTTGAGATAGAAGTACCTGAAATTTATCAGGGCGTTGTAGAGATAAAGTCTATCAGCCGAGAGGCGGGACAGCGCAGCAAAATGGCGGTTATCAGCAATGATCCCAACGTGGACGCCTTAGGCGCATGTATCGGACCTCAGAGAAGCAGAGTTTCAAAGATAAGCGAGGAGCTTAAGGGAGAAAAGATAGATATAGTTATTTACAGCGAAGATCCCGCCGAATTTATTAAGCAGGCGTTAAAGCCCGCCGATGTTCTCAGCGTGGAAATTCCCGAAGAGAATGTAAAAAATTGCAGCGTGGTAGTTCCCGACAATCAGCTTTCTCTTGCAATAGGCAACAAGGGACTTAACGCAAAGCTCGCCGCCCGCCTTACAGGCTACAAAATAGATATAAAGCCCGAAAGCGGATTTTTTGAAGGCTGATATTTCCGATTATAATTATTTTATTTGATCGTATTCCGCAGGAAGCTGCTCCGAGCTTATGAAGAAAACAGGGGACGCAGGTTCTCGAAAGCTTCGGCGGGAGCTTTGGACTCGGGAGAATGGGACTCGGGAGAGTGGGATTCGTGAGAGCGGGATTCGGGAGAATGGGATTTGGGTGAGTGGGATTCGGGAAATTTGGACTCGGGAAATTGGGTTTTTTGATAAAATCCGGATCCAAAGTGCGGATCAAAATGTGAATCAAAATATGGATCAAAGCAAGGACGGTATGGCGTGGGAAAAACAGAACCGCAAAGAAAATGTATAGGCTGTGACCAAATGATTGGGAAAAAAGGACTTTTGCGTATTGTAAGAGACAAGGAAGGCAATATTTTTCTCGATCCCACAGGAAAGAAAAACGGCAGAGGAGCTTATATCTGCAATGATATAAAATGCTTTGAAGCGGCAAGGAAAAGAAAAGCTTTTGAGCGTTCGCTTAAATGCAGAATACCCGATCAGGTGTATGACAGTCTGAGATCGCATATTGAAGGCAGCTCGGATATTACAGACGTCCTTAATGCGGGAAAAGCGGAAAAGGAAGCGGAGAAGGAAGCGGAGAAGAAAGCGGAAAAGAAAGCGGGGAAGGAAGCTCAAAAGCCGCCGCTGCAAAAGGAAAACCACGGTAACGGGGATAAGGAGGGCGGCTGATGAATATGGCGACTCTCGGGCTTATCTTCAAATCGGGGAATATGGCGTACGGTTTTGACGGGGTAAAGGAAGAAATTCAAGATCCCCATTCAAAAATTGCGGGAATACTGCTCTCCTGCGATTTGTCTCCCAAAAGCAAAAAAGAGGTTTTCTTTTTAAGAGATAAGTTCCGTCCCGATCTTGAAATTGCCGAAGCGCAATGGGATATGGAGCAAATCGGAAGGGCTGTGGGAAAGAAATCGGAAAAGAAAATAGGGATATTGGCAGTAATGGACGCAGGCTTCTGGAAAAGCTTAAATAAGCGGTAATTAAGCGGTAATTAAGCAGTAATTTATAATATCTTAATAACATATACAAATACAAAATTTTTACCTAATAATTTTGGGGGATACTGAATGGAAAGCAATTCTAAAGTAAAAATCAGAGATTTTGCAAAGGATCTGGACGCTGCGCCGGCAGATATTATCGAGGTGGTCAGGGACTACTTGGGCGTGGAGAAAAAGGTCGGCGCAAGCTTTGCGGGAGAGGAACTTGACATAGTGCTTGAAAAGCTGTCACAGGACAATCAGGTGGACAGCTTTGAAGACTATTTTGCCGCAGGGGAAAAGAAGCGCAGGGAAGAACGGGAAAAGGCCGAAAGAGCCGCAAGAGAGGCGAAAGAAGCGGAAGAAGCCGCTAAAAGGGCAGAGGAAGAGAAAAGGGCAGAGGAACTGAAGAAAGCCGAGGAGGCAAAAAGAGCCGAGGAAGCCAAAAAAGCAGAGGAAGCCAAAAAAGCCGAAGAAGCTAAAAAGGCAGAGGAAGCAAGAAAGGCGGAAGAAGCCAAAAAGGCAGAGGAAGCCAAAGAACAAACCAAAAAGGAATCCAAAAAGGAACAGGAAACAAAAAAAGCAGGCGCTTCCAAGCCCGTTCAGAATACAGCTCCCGATAAAAAGCAGAATATAAAACAGGATATAAAGCAGGATATAAAGCAGGATAAGCCTTTTGCGAAACAGGATAAGAACCCGACCTCTTCAAACAGCCGTACGGAAAAAGGCAAGCCCGCTGCCGATAACAGGTCCAAAACCGATTCGGGCAGTAATTTCAATGCCAAAAATCAGTCCAAGACGGGCGGCGAAAAGATAAAGGTTCCCAAAATCCTTCCCAAACAGCCTACCGCCAAGGTAGATATTTCCACCATAAAGACCAACGAGCCGCCTGTTGCAAAGAAAAAGGAAAAGAACGAAAACAATGTTCAAAAGCATGGCGAGCAGGTCACAAAGCGTGTTGACACAAGAGGCAGCTATGTTGATCTTGACAAGTACAATGAAAAATACGAAAGCATAGCTACGGAATCCTCCAAAAGAGGCGGGGATTTCACGGGAAGAAAGCAGAAGATTAACCAGAAGAGCCAGCAGAAAAAGGGTCAGTATAATAAAAACGGCAGAGAGACCGAGGCTCAGAAGCTTAAGCGCTTAGAGCTTGAAAGAGCAAGAAAGCAGCAGCTTAAGGTACAGATTCCCGACGAGATAGTTGTCAGCGAGCTTGCATCAAGATTAAAGGTTAATGCCGCCGAGGTAATTAAGCAGCTGATGAAATTGGGCGAGATGTGCACAATAAATCAGGTTATAGATTTTGATACTGCCGCTTTGGTGGCGGAGGAGCTGGGCGCAAAGGTAGAAAAAGAGAAGATTGTTACCATTGAGGAAAGACTTTTTGACGAGGAAGAGGACAAGGACGAGAACCTTGAACCCCGCTGTCCCGTCGTTGTGGTTATGGGACATGTTGACCACGGAAAAACCTCAATTCTCGACTATATCAGAAACGCTCATGTAGCCGCAGGAGAAGCGGGCGGCATTACCCAGCATATAGGCGCATACCGTGTTACCGCAGGGGGCAGGGATATTACCTTCCTTGACACTCCCGGACACGAGGCGTTTACCGCAATGCGTGCCAGAGGTGCGCAGATTACCGATATTGCCATATTGGTTGTCGCCGCAGACGACGGAATTATGCCTCAGACCATTGAGGCCATTCACCATGCCAAGGACGCAGGGGTAAGCATCATTGTGGCAATAAACAAGATAGACAAGCCCGGCGCAAACGTAGAGAGAATAAAGCAGACCCTTACCGAATACGAGCTGGTTTGCGAGGAATGGGGCGGTGATATTATCTGTGTTCCCGTTTCCGCAAAAACGGGCGAGGGAATGGAAACTCTTCTTGAAATGGTTAATCTTACGGCCGATGTAATGGAGCTTAAGGCTAATCCCAACAGACTTGCCAAGGGTGCGGTTATTGAGGCAAGACTGGATAAGGGCAGAGGTCCTATCGCCACCCTTCTTGTGCAAAACGGTACTCTTCACGCAGGCGATGTAATTATTGCAGGCACGGCGGTAGGACACGTCCGTGTAATGCGTGACGATAAGGGACGCTCCATAAAGGACGCAGGCCCCGGCGTTCCCGTTGAAATTATGGGACTGGGCGAAGTGCCCTCGGCAGGCGATACCTTTGCAGTGGTTGAAGACGAAAAGCTTGCAAGAGAATTGGTGCAGAAGCGCAAGTTTGAGGAAAAGGAAGCACAGTTCAATCTTTATCAAAAGGTAACTCTCGACAATTTGTTTGCACAGATAGAAGAGGGCGAGATGAAGGAGCTGAGAATAATCGTTAAGGCAGACGTTCAAGGCTCTGTGGAAGCGGTTAAGCAGTCTCTTGAAAAGCTCTCCAACAGCGAGGTAAGAGTAAGAGTTATTCACGGTGCGGTAGGTGCGGTAAGCGAAAGCGACGTTATGCTTGCCAGCGCATCCAATGCCGTTATTGTAGGCTTTAACGTAAGACCCAATCCTGCGGCGGAGGAGAACGCAAAGCGCGACGGCGTGGATTTGAGAATGTACAGAATTATTTATGACGCAATCGAAGAAATTCAAACCGCCATGAAGGGTATGCTTGCGCCTAAGTACAGAGAAATTATGTTAGGCAGGGCAGAGGTAAGAATGACCTACAAGATTACAGGCGTAGGACCTGTTGCGGGCTGCTATGTGCTTGACGGAAAGCTGCAAAGAAACGCAATGATAAGAGTAGTGCGTGACGGCATAATAGTAGCAGACGATAAAATAGCGGGCTTAAAGCGCTTTAAGGACGATGCAAGAGATGTGGCGCAGGGCTTTGAATGCGGCGTTTCCTTGGAAAAATTCGGCGATATCAAGGAAGGCGATATTTTTGAGTGCTATTTTATGGAAGAGTACAGAGATTAAGAAACAGATTAATACTAAATCTTAATAAAAATCAGACAAATCCACCGACCGGGGCGTCCCTGCTCTGCGTCAGCCCGACTTGAAATATCCGCATATTCCTGCGTCGGGACTTCCTTG
>CANEHP010000080.1 GCA_947427325.1 uncultured Clostridia bacterium
GGAAACCCCACCACCCTTTGAAGAAGGGTTGGAGAATTTCGCAAGCGAAATTCTCCGGACGGAAACTTTATTAAACTCTTTTTTTTACAGCCCCTTCCACAACTGTCAACTGTAAACCGTCAATTTTTTACAGCCCCTTCAATTCACTTACTGCGCATTCTGCTTATCTCTGGAAAGCCAAATGTAAGCCACGTCAAGCGCCTCGTAAAGTCCGTTTCTTTCACAGGTCTTTTTCATAACCTCGCTGGCGTCAACTCCCTCGGTTTGTGTAAGCATAAGAAAAACTCTGATCTTATCCGCAACCTCTAAATCCTTTACCTTGCGTGTAGAAAGGATTTGCAAGGTGGCCACCGTTTCATCGCTCATATTTCCGTAATAGATCTGATTGCCCTTTCTTACAAGAGGAAGTCCCCTATAAGTCATAAACTCTTTTTCCGCCATAATATTTACCCCTTTCCTTTTTTAATGCTTTTTAAAAAACCAATTCAGCGCATTCACTTAATAATTTTCAATAACCTCTCCGCCCTCTAACAAGGCTTTTGCGTTTTCTTCAAGTCTTGTTTCATAGTTCCACTTGGTCTTAAAAATATTTTTTCCGTCTACGGCTATTATAACCGTTCTGTCCTCAGAAGAATACAAGCTTATTGTGTTAGGCTCTCTATCGTCGTCGTAGGCAAAGGTATATTCCGCCAAAAGCTCGCCCCTTGCATCATCGGTATACAGCTCCTCGCCTCGGCAGCTTACCACATACTGATAAAACGCACGGAAATTTGCGGCGTCGGTTTCCTCTCCGTTAAGATAAATCGTGTTGTCTTTAGCGTCGCCTTCTACTTTTATACTAAACTCACTTTCCTTATCCTTGTAGCTGAAAACGTCCAAATCGTAAATATACGGCATCAAAAATTGCTTTGACATAAAAGCGTTAACTTCCATGGAGGTCCATATAAGGCTGTCTGCGCTGAATCTGAAAATGGCATAGGGAGTTTTGTTGCTGTAGCCGTAGTAGCCTACCGTTTTTGTGTTGGTGACCCCTGTTTCCTCGTCCTTGACCTCTTCCGTTATGGCATTTCCGATATACAGGCGGTAAATCGTATCTCCCACCAGCTCGTCAACCTGACAGAAGGGATCAAGCAAGCCGTATTCTTTATAATCGTCCTCCGTGGGATTAAGCACAACGGCTTTTTCCGCAGAAAGTCCGCTAAGCGCTCCTAAATAATCCGCTCCTTTGGTAAGATCCATATAAACATTATAGGGCGAGGTAAAGGTATAGCCGAATACCTGTATGCTGGTGCTGTCCTCAGGCAGATCGGGAAGCGCTTCCAAAATCAGCGGTTCGTCCCAGTCCCTGCGCTTTAACGTAATCTTGGTAATACGGGCGTCTTCGCTTTCGGTAATTGTGGGTATTACCGAGGTATTGACAAAGCTCATGGTATCATAGGTCATAACAGGGTCAAGAGAATGGGTGTAATAGGAATAAACCGTGTTATTGCCCTCGATCATAAGATAGTTGGCAGAGCCGCTGGTAACGGTATTCCCCACCATAACGGAAAACGTGCCGTTTTCATAGGTGACCGCAGCCTTAGCCAGGGGCTTGTCAAGTCCATACTGTGCCAAATCTGCGGGATTTTCCTCAACAACGGAGCGTGCGGTCATATCCGTTAAATTCTTTTCGAGAGTGCCGAACAGAGTTGAACTAAAAATTCCTTGATCCAAATCCTCCAGGCCCTTTAAAGAATATACCTTTTCTCCGTCCTTTTCGGAAATGTTCACGGTATAAGAGCCTTGTGAATTTTCCACGTATATGCTCTTGATTTCTCCCATATTCTCGGGCTTTAGCTTAAGTGCGGGATCTTCGGTTACCGCAGTGGTTTCCTCGGGGTTTTTGCTCTCGTCCCCCGGCGCGGTTAAGGAAAGCACCAGTACAACCGCACCCAAAACAACCAAACCTATTACCGAAAAAAGAATAATTTTAAAATTTTTGCTTTTAGTATTTATCTTCAATTAAAATCCTCAAATATTATATTTTCGATGCCGGAACAATCATCTTCTCTTTCTTCTGACAATAATTACAACTCCGGCGGCAATTACTGCCAAAGGCACTATTACTGCAAAAATCACCGTTATGGTTTTTGCCTGCGTTCCTGTGATTTCAAAGGTTTCCTGCGTAAAGGACTGAGGCTTTACCGTAATTTCCACCTCTTCCTTGCCGCTGGCAGTGTTGAAGATATTAAGGAACAGGTCGGCGTTGTTAACTCCGCTGCCCTGAAGGAAGCTTTGGTCGAGCAGGAAGTGACTTGAGGCAGCATAAATACGGCTGACAAAGGGGTCTACTCCTTCAAAGCGTGTTTTATTGGATTCGGCAACTACTGTGAAGGCGCCTGATTTTTCCGCCTTTGAGGGGTCAAAATCCTCCATATCAAAGGGAGCGATAACCGCTCCGGTGTAAGAGGAAACCAATGAGGCGGTTTTGTAGTTGGACTGCTCCTCAAAGAGCAGGGTAATGGGCTTTAAGCCATCGCCCATTGTATTTTTGGTAACGGTGTCTATTCCTGTGCTGTAATCGCTTTCCTGTATTTCAAGTCTTTGATAGGTGGGAGACATTTCATAGCCGTAATCGGTGTTGGTCTGATACACATAGCCCGATTCAAGAGAAAGTCCCCAATCCTTAAGATATGAGGTAAGATTTGGCAAATCCTTTGTATCTATAGTGGCAGCTGCGGCAAAAAACATATTTTTGCCGTACTTTCCTCCGTTGTCAAGCCAAACGTCGATTTTGTTAATATCATCATTGCTGAAATCGTAAATGGGAGCATAAATTATCAAAAAGTCAATGTCGGGGTCAATTTTTTCCGCATTGGTAAGCTTTACAGGCTCAATAGTGTAAGCGTTGGACTCAAGCAGCGTATCAAGCGCCTTAGGCTCGGAGCAGCTGTAATCCCCGTCAACATACGCCACTCTTACGGGATCTTCATTTGTGACAATCATAATGGAGGTAAGCAGACTGCTTTCCGCCGCTGCGAAAAGCTCCATGGATAAGCGTCCCGAGCCTGCCAAGCCCATCTGATAATAATATGAGTATTCGGTAGAGCTGATCTCGTTGCCGTCAAAATAATATTTGGGCGATAAGTAGTCATTGGTGGTAATAATTCTGTTCCGTTCCGTATTTTTCGATTCGATTATTATGCTTTTCGCCGAAAGGGTTGCGCCGTATTTTGAATAAAAGGTCGGGTTATCGTCTAAGCTCTTATATTCAACCGTAATGCGGGGGTTAGCCGCCGCAAAAGCTTTAAGAATCTGACTTACCTGCTGACCGTACTGAATCGTGGAGGAGCTGTCGTTTGCAGCGGCATTTAAAAAGTTGTTTTCCTTATCCGCCACCACAATAGTAATATCGTCGTCCACTCCCGCAATGTAGTCGGCAGTACCGGGGTCAATAGAATAAACGGATTTATCGGACAAGTCCGCCGCCACATCAAAACGATCCAAAAGCATATTGAAAATAACATTCAAAAGGACGATAGCCGCCACAAAAATAACGGTAAAGGCAACGGACAAGGCGCCGTGCTTAATTCTTTTGCTTTTTCCCGAGAAAGCGCCCGCTTTGCTTTTTTTCGCCGAAGGATTTTCCTTAGCCGGGGCTTTTTCCGCCGAAGAATTTTCTGCGGTGTCGGCTGAAATTTTTTCCGCTGCCGCATTATCCGCAGAGCTGTCCGAAATACGGTCAGCCTGCTCTTTTATTTCCTCGGACTGATTTTCTGTATTGACATTTTTATTATTCTTATCCATTTTAATCTCCTATAACGAAGTAATCTGTAAACCTGCGGATCTCCCGCCCGCCATTGACAAAACCGAACCGTA
Organism: uncultured Clostridia bacterium; assembly: GCA_947427325.1. GTDB lineage: Bacteria > Bacillota > Clostridia > Oscillospirales > Ruminococcaceae > Ruminiclostridium_E. The sequence continues at coordinate 3,859 of CANEHP010000080.1, forward strand.
AATCCATGCGGTTATCATTAATACTAACTTACATACAGCTTTGCAATCTGATTAAGAAATAGTATAACAGCCTGATTTTACGCCCATCTTCTTTTTTCCAAAACCCTTACGGTAAGGAAAATAAAGATAAATATTACGCTTAAGAAAAAGAATATATTTGAAAGGCTGAACACGCCTAAGGTGAACTGGCTGTACTTTGCGAAAAACGAGAGAGAGCTGAAAAGCTCCTGAAGGAATTTGGCAGGCATTACAGCCGCAAAGGAGTCAATAAGTATAAACGCTATGTTAAGTCCGATGCTGCCCACTGCGGAAATCATCTGATTTTCGGTGAGAGTGGATATAAACAACCCGGAAGCGATAAACACCGAGCCTATAAGCAGCATACCGAAAATGTTGCCTAAAATAATCGCCCAGTTAACTGTTGCAAAGCCGCTTAATACAAGTCCGTATACAAGAAAAATCAACGTGCATACCAAAAGAATGGCAAAGGCGGACAAAAACTTGCCTATAACAAGCCGGGGAAGGCTGACGGGAGAGGTCAGCAAAAGCTGATCTGTTTTCTGCCTGTTTTCCTCCGCCATAAGGCGCATTGTCAGAATGGGAATCATAATCATCATAACGAAAAACATTCCCGTATAAACCGTTTCCATATTGGCGGATTGATAGGACAGTGTAAAGAGAAACAAAAACAGTCCCGAAAATAAGTAATACACCGCCACAAACACATAGCCCAAGGGGGAAGTGAAATAGGATAAAAGCTCACGCTTCATAATTGCTAACATTTTATAAACCTCTCTTTATTGTATGAAATTTTTATAAAAACAGCAGCTTGTCTTTATAAGATTTGTCTTTATAAGATATAATGTACGCTTTTTTTTGATGGATTTTGCCGACGCCCGCACCCGAAAGCCTTAAAATACATAAAGTATTTATGCGTTTTTCCCGTTTGCATAAGCCGTCCCTCACAAAGTTTACCTGAAGGTTCGTGCATAATTTTGTGAATACATACCCAGGGCGTCATTGCCGATAAACATCACTTATCCACGCCGCCGTAATTGTCGCCTGTGGTAAGCTTTAAGAATATTTCCTCCAGGGAAAGCTCGTTGGACTTCATCATAAGTATGGGGTAGTTGCGGGAGGAAAGCTTTTTGGAAATCTCCCGCCTTAAATCCTTGCCCTGCGTCGCTTCAAGATAGTATTCATAAACCCCCGGCTCTGCTTCCCTGTTGACATAAACCCTGTCCATTCCCGGAATAGAAGAAAGGAGCTTTTTCACGTCGTCGCTGCTGCCCTCGGTACGAACCACAAGCTTATGGTCGGCGGACATATTTTTAGCCAAAGCGTCTGTGGAATCGTTAGCCACAATGCTGCCGCTGCTGATTACCACAATTCTGTCGCAAACCGCCTGTATTTCGGGAAGAATGTGGGAGGAAAGGATAACCGTATGATTTTTCCCCAGCTTTTTTATAAGGGTGCGTATTTCAATTATCTGCTTTGGATCAAGTCCGACGGTGGGTTCATCCAAAATCAGTACGTTAGGATTTCCCACCAACGCCTGAGCAAAGCCCACACGCTGCTGATATCCCTTTGAAAGATTTCGTATAAGGCGTTTTCTCACCTCTGTTATTTTAACCAGCTCGCATATTTCCGCCAAATGACTTTCTCTGGGCATTTTGCTTTTTTTAAGACTGTATACGAAGCGCAGATATTCCATAACGGTCATATCGCCGTAAACGGGTGGCTTTTCGGGAAGATAGCCTATGTGCATTTTTGCGGCAATAGGATCTTCCAGCACATCTATGCCGTTTATTGTGGCAGTTCCCGAGGTGGAGGAAATATAGCCCGTGAGCATATTCATGGTGGTGGATTTTCCTGCGCCGTTAGGTCCTAAAAAGCCTAATATTTCCCCCTCTTTAACCGAGAAAGAAATGTTGTTGACAGCAAGCTTGCTGCCATACTGCTTGGTTAGATTTTTTACCTCAATCATTTTTCCTTATCCTTTCAGCCGCCATATGCGCAGCGGCATATTAAAAAATGTTTATCTGTATTTTCAGAACCTGTCTTCACACAAGATATTGCCCCAGGCTTTTATAAGAGCATTTTGTAAGAGCATTTTATCTGTGATATTTTACACTTTCAGTGTGACAGTACAGTGAAATATTACAAAGAAGTATGTTATTACCTCCGATAATCGGAAAGGGAGCAGGCTGCCCTTTTGTCTCTTTCAAGCTGTTCCGCCAATTTATCCATACTGTCAAAACGTTTTTCCTCACGAATGTACTCTCTGAAAATAACTCTTACCCTTTGTCCGTACAGGTTTCCCGAATATCCTATTATATGAGTTTCCATAAGAGGCGTGCGATGTTCGCCCGCTTCAAGGGCAATAGTGGGTTTAACTCCTATATTGGTGACGGAGGGAAAATTGTGTCCGTTTAATATTGTCCAGCTTTTATAAACGCCGTTTTTGGGTGAAACCATATCCTCCGACAGTATTTGATTTATGGTGGGAAAACCCATTTTTCTGCCGTTTTGCTTGCCCCTTATTACCTCCGAATCATAGGTAAGCTCATAGCCCAAAAGCTCGTTAGCCGCCTTTATATCGCCTTCCTTTATCAGCCTGCGGATTGCGGTGGAGCTTACAGGCTCGCCGTTTATTTTTACCGCAGGGACAACCGAAACCTCTATGTTCCTTTCTGCGCAAAGCCTTGCCAAATCGTCGGCGTCGGCGCTCCCGCCCTTTGCGAAGCGAAAGTCATATCCGCAGGCCACAAAACCTGCGTTAAGCTTTTTTACAAGAATTTCGTCCACAAATTCCTTGGGACATAATTCCCTTAAATCTGCAAAATCGGGAGCGAAAATACAGTCCAATCCGATTTTTGACAAAAACTCCCTCTTTAGCTCATAGGATATAATATCCTGCCTTTCCTTGAATTTGGGCAGCATAGTGTTGTTATTAAAGGTAAATACCAAGGAACATAGTCCGTCCTTTGCCAAAGCCCGCTTTATCACTTCAATATGCCCCAAATGCAGTCCGTCAAAAAACCCTAATGCCACTGCGCTTTTTTTGCCGCAGCCCGTTGTTGTTATGTCTGTCATAATTATGATTCCAAATACATTGTTTGATCTTCGTTTTCACTTTCATTATGCTCGCCGCCGCAGCGGAGATATGCGTATAAAGTTTATTAAATGCCGGGAATGCTGCCGACAAAACAAGCCGTATTACCGTTAAAGAAAATTCAATTTTGATCCGCCTGCCGCAAAAGCCCCTAAAGCGTTATAATCCGCCCCCTTCAGATTCCGTGCTTCCGGTTGAAGGCGTTTCACCCTTGTCTGCTTCTGTCTGCAAGCCTTCCTTTGCGGCTGCTTTCTCATTATCCGAATTACCTTTGGTATTGAATCTCCTCTCGACCTTCAGGGAATGATCCGCATTTATTTTGCCCAATCCCACAAATACGCCGTCGCAGTCCTCGATGTAATAGCCCATATCGTAAATTTTATCAAAGCGTATCCGATCTGCGTCAAGGGTGGCTCCGTTTTTAAAAAGTCCGGTCTGCTCTGCGTCCAGATGAGCCTTAGGCAGCTGCTCGTAAAGCTTTTCCAAGGGCATTAGCATACCTTCCAATTCTTCGGGAGACTTTCCATCCAAATCGGAAAGAAAGTAACTGTCCTCAATAGTGAAGGAACCCGATTTTGTGCGGATAAGTCTTGTCATAACCGCTCCCGCACCGAGCTTTTCCCCGATATCGTTAATAAGGGTTCGTATGTAGGTGCCCTTTGAACAGGTAACAAGCATTTCCCCCTCGTTATTTTCATACTCTCTTATTTTCAGCTCATAAATGTGTATATGACGGGGCTTTCTGTCAACCACCTCATTCCTTCTCGCCAGCTCGTACAGCTTTTGTCCGTTTACCTTTACTGCCGAATACATAGGCGGAATCTGCGTCTGTTCGCCCGTAAACATTCTTTCTATCATCATCATTTTATTGCGGCTGACATAGGTGTGACTTTCGGACAAAACCTTTCCCGTTATATCCTGAGTATCGGTGGTAATGCCAAACCTAAAGCCTGCAATATACTGCTTTTTGTTGTCGGGGCAAAAGTCCACCGCCTTAGTGGCGTTGCCGATAAAGACGGGCAAAACTCCCTCTGCCATGGGGTCGAGTGTGCCCCCGTGCCCTACCTTCTTTGTGCCGAATATCTTTCTTATCTGCGCCACCACATCAAAGGAGGTCATTCCCTTTTCTTTGTAAATGCAAATTATTCCGTTCATATTTTACCTTTTATATGATTTTTTCATAAATTCGCCGAATCGCCGCTCATTTAGCGGTATAGCCCAATTCCTCGCATACCGCCGCCTTGATCTTCCCGATAATATCCTCCGCAGCCATATCCTTAAAGGAACAGCCTGCTGCGTTAAGATGTCCTCCGCCGCCGAATTTTTTGCAGATTTTTTGAACATCTGTTTTAAACGAGCGCATTGACGCTTTCCAGCCGTCCTCTTTTTCCTTCAGCACAATCCCCACTTCCACCCCTTCGATCATTCTGGGAAGAGCGGAAATGCCGTTAATATCCTCACTGTCAACACCCTCCAGAAGCTGCTTTTGAAGAGCGACTACAGCGCCCTTTCCCTCTGCAAAAAAGTCTAAGTGCTCAAGTACAAACTGCTCTAACCTAATTCTTGACCTTGACTTCATATCAAAGAGGCGGTAATTTAAAGCTGCGCAGTCAAAGCCGTATTCCATAAGCTCTCCCGCTTTTATGTGAGTAAGCCCGGTAGTGTTGCCGAACTTAAAGCAGCCTGTGTCCGTGGCTATTCCGGTGTAAATGCACTGTGCCGTAGCCTTATCAAGCCCTACTCCCAAAAGCTTTATTAAATCATAAACAATCTCGCAGCAGGCAGCCGCTTTATCGTCCACATATCTGAGATTTGCAAAGGGCGCATGAGAAAGGTGATGGTCTATGGCAAGGTCAACCTTATCTCCGTACTCATTTTCCAATTTTCCCAAAAGGGATTTATCGGCAATATCGACGGAAACAACAGTCTTTTCCTCAAAGTCCTGCTCCTTAATCGCCTCCCTTAAATGGAAAAAGTTAGCGGGCAAAGGGTCTGCACAAGCTATTTTAACATTTTTCCCCGCTTTCTGCAATGCGCCGCAAAGTCCGTAAGAACAGCCGAAGGTATCTCCGTCGGGGTTAGCATGGGAGAGAATAAGAATATCGTCTTTTGAAAGAAGAAACCTTGCAGCCTCCTCCAAAGAAATGTTGGTAGCCTTGTTAAGATTGTTCATAGCCTACGCCTTTCTGATCATTTGACTGTTATTTCGGTCAGTCTTGCCGATTATCTTCCTTTTCCTCCCCCGCAGCGGGCAATTTGCTGATTATCTTATCGATTTTTTCATAATAGTCAAGGGAATTATCCGCAATAAAGATAATTTCGGGCATTTTTCTCATTTTAATTCTTGCGTTTATTCTTCTTTTGAAAAAGCCCTCCGCCTTCTGCAAAACCGAAATTACCTCGTCGGTTTTTTCCTCACCGCCCATAACGCTTACCATTACCTTGCAGTAGCTTAAATCGCTTGTTAAGTCCACATGGGTAACCGTTACAAAGCCCTCCGAAATACGCTTGTCGGTGAGCTGGGGAATTGCTGCGGAAATTTCTCTTTTTATATCCTCGGTGAGCCGTCCTAAATTGTGATTTGGCATAGTAACGCTCCTTCCTGTTATATTATATTATTGCCCGATTTTTTGTCTTATACAAACCTTTTTAATACCCACAGCTTAAAAAGGGATTTCCTAAAAAACAAAAGCGGCAGCCCCAAACACGAACTATAATAAATATAAATCGGTGCTTAAAGCAATACCACTTCCATTTCTATTATACTGATTCTTAGAACTTGTTCTCATAGGAATGGTGCGCAGATTTTCGAGCAAATTTTGTCGAGAACAAGGAAAAATTCCGCAGGAATACTCG
>CANEHP010000081.1 GCA_947427325.1 uncultured Clostridia bacterium
CTCGGTATAATTTATTTTGCTTTCGGTGTCCGTTTGTGCGGTCTTTAAAACTGTTGTGCTGTTGGGGTTTGGGGGGCTGTTGAAACAAAGTGCTTCATTCTTTTGTTTTGCTGCTCTGTTCTTTGTAGCTTTTTTATTTTTCTTTTTTACGATTTTGGAAGGAGAACCCTTTTATTCAACGCCGATTTCAATATTTTCGGGGAATATCTTTTCGCTTTCATCCTTATTGAGGAAGGTGGTGCTTACGTAACCCTGAATAATAGCGCCATCGTCAACGGTTATGGTAGATGCGCTTATATCGCCGAAGATAACCGCATCGGCTCTGAACTCCGCTTTGCCCGATATATCCACATTTCCCTTAACCTTGCCGTTTATGCAGGCATATCCCGAATTTAAATCGCCTATAAGAAGAGTGTCACGACCGATATCCACGCTGCCCTTCAGTACCACGTTGCCCTGAACCTGTGACGCAAACATATTTGCGTTATTGCAGGTCATATTTCCTATAATTCTGCCGTTCAGCTCAACATCCTTGGTGGTCTCGACATCTCCTCTTATATCGCCGTCAATGCTCATATCCGCAAGAGAGCGAATATTTCCATCGATCATAGTGTTGCGGGAAATAACGGTGATTTCCGTGTCGGCGGCGTCGCTGTAGCTTCTGCGGCTTTGAACGGAAGACTGACTGCCTAATGGGTATGTATTGCCGCCGCTGCCGTTATAATCCTGTCCTCTTCCGTAGCCATGATTATAGCTTCCGTCTCTGTTTTGCGGCTGAGTATTATAACTGCTTCTGTCATTGCGGGGAGCGCTGTAGTTTACGTCGTTTCTGCCATAGCTTCTGCTGCGGTTATCGCCGCCTTCCCCGTCGTTTCTCCGGTCACTGTAATCCTGACGGCTGTCTCTGACATTGCGCTGACTGCCATAGTCCTGATTATATCCGTCCCTGTCGTCACGCCGATTATTATAGCCCCGGTTATTGTAGCCCTCTCCGTCGTCACGCCGATCATTGTAGCCTTGGTTATTGTAATCGTCTCTGCCGTCACGCCGATCATTGTAGCCCTGGTTATCGTAATCGTCTCTCTCGTCACGCCGATCGTTATAACCCCGGTTATCGTAGCCGTCTCTGCCGTCACGCCGATCATTGTAGCCCCGGTTATCGTAGCCGTCTCTGCTGTCACGCTGATCATTATAGCCCCGGTTATTGTAATCTATGCCGCTTTGACCGTTCAAGCTGTCCTTTGGACGGTTATCATTATAGTCGCCGCCGTTATTCCGAGAACGATAACCGTCATTGTAACCTCTGCCGTTATCATAATCGGAGCTTTGCCTGTTGTATGACTGATTTTGTGAAGCTTGTCCGTCTTGACTGCGATAATAGGGACGCCCCGCTCCTTCCATGGAGGAATCGTCGGGAACAGAGGGCTGATCGTTATCCAGCGCTCTTTTCAGTCCCGCAAACTGTGTGTTTCTCTTTCTGTCTTCGTCCTTGGTGTTGCCGGTAAGTTCTTTTACCGCCTGTGAAAAATTTTCCTTCAGTCCCATTTTATACGGTCCTTTCATTTTGAAATTGCAGATTCCATACAAAAATTCATATTTTATCCTGATTCTGACAACAAATTGCATATATTCAAAGCTAATGACTGTTCATTTTTTAAAAAAATAAGAACAAGCAGGCTTTAATACAAAATACACATAATTACATATATTTATCATAGCTTGTGGAAAAAACTTTGAAGCCTGTGGTTTTTCGACAAGCTGCCGCCGATTTTCGGCAAAGCCGAAAATCAAAAATCGGGCTAAAGCCTCGATTTTCAAGCTGTTATTTCAACTCAGGGGAAAACCTTGATGGTTTTCCCCCGAACCCCATTTCATTCCGAAAAAGAAAAGCTAAGACTTTTTCAACACTCTATAAATACATATATTTATCATACTATAATAAGGCTTTTTTGTCAAGGGAAATAAAGAAAAATATGATATTTGTAAAAATTGTCAGCTATAAATACAAAATTAAAGCGGCTTTGCAAAAATACCGCCCTTGAAATTTTGCGGAACGGTCTATGCAAATATTCCGATATTTTGTCAAAATTTTCCGAGGCGCAGTTCGATTTCCGCCTTCCGATTTCTGCCTTTTTTATACACTGTTTCAATTTTTTTAACTTTAGGCAACACCGCACAATTACCGGCTAACGCCTTTGCCGTCCGATTGTTTGCATATTTTCCGCCATATTGCACAAATTTTCCTTGAAAGGCGACAGCCTTCCTGCGTCAAATTTATGCAATCTGACGAAAAATCTGACTGTGCACTCGAACGACAATAATTGTGCGGTGTTGCCTTTATTTCCGCCTTATTGCCCGCAATCCTAAAAAACGAACATAAAATCCTTTCCCATACTGTAAGGATTTTATCCCTCATTTGTTAATTTTTCGCAAAAAACCCTTGACACTCCGCTTTAAATGCGATATAATATTAAAGCTATCCGCAGGAAAAGGCGTCTTGCGGACAAAAACCACACTACACTGATTTGGAAAGGATTGATTGAAATGAAAAGAACATATCAGCCTAAAAAGCGTCAGAGAAAGATGGAGCACGGCTTCAGAAAAAGAATGTCTACCGCCAACGGCAGAAAGGTTCTCGCCCGCAGACGCGCGAAGGGCAGAGCTAAGCTTTCTCACTAAGCTCCGTGGATTTATCCAAAAAATATGTAAGCGTAAAAAGGGATAAGGAATTTCGCTATCTGTTTAAAAAGGGTAAAAGCGTTGTCAACAGCGCTTTTGTATGCTACCTCAGACCTAACAAAAGGCGGGTCAACCGTTTAGGTATAGTCACCTCCAAAAAAATCGGCAACGCCGTTAAAAGAAGCCGTGCAAGAAGGGTTTTAAGAGAAGCCTTTCGGATTCTTGAGCCGCAGCTTAGGGCGGCAGGGGACAGGCGGTATGATTTTATATTTGTTGCAAGAGGAAAAACCCCCTATATGAAGTCCAATAAGCTTTACGGCATTATGAAAAAGCAGATAGCGGAAGAAATAACGAAAGCTAACGATAATTGAACGCATTCCTGCGTGGGTTTTGATTTGCTTTAATCCGGGATTTTACACCGCCGCCGATTTATTTGCCACCTTTACCTTAAATCACCGGTCTGAACGGAATTTAGGCATTTTCGGATTTATGCGGCAGATAAAGAACAAAACAAAAGACTGCTTTTTTCGGCGGCTTGTCCGTTATGCGCTGCGGACGATGTATACACGGCAAATTCAGACCGTCCTATGACCGTCCTATGTTTATACTTTTATTATTATGAAATACATTTTAATCGGGCTTATAAAACTTTATAGGATAACATTATCGGAAAGATTGCCGCGTTCCTGCCGCTTTACTCCAAGCTGCTCACAGTATGCGCTTACTGCTGTCAGCCGTTTTGGTGCGGTCAAGGGCGGCTTTTTGGCATTTTGGAGAATTTGCAGGTGTAATCCCTATTCTGTCGGCGGGTGGGATCCCGTGCCGGAGGAATTTTATTTTATCCGCTCGCTGAAAAGGCGTCTTTGCGGAATGTTTTCAAAAAATAGGAATAATCGGCAAAAATAAGGCCGAAAATCAGGCGGCTTGCGTCTTTAAACAAGGCATTTAAACAAATTAAACGAGAATGTGCAGAAAAGGTTGTGATTTATCATAGACTTCTTATATTCAATTTTAGGTATGCCGCTGGGATACATCATGTGGCTGTGTTACCTTTTGGTGAATAATTTCGGTTGGGCTATTATCATATTTACTCTTATAATTAAGGCTGCAATGTTCCCCCTTTCATTAAAGCAGCAGAAAAATATGGCAAAGTCCCAGCTTTTTATGCCGAAGGTAAAGGAAATTCAAACAAAATACCGCAACAATAAGGAAAAAATGCAGGAGGAGATGACAAAGCTCCAAAAGGAAGGCTACAACCCCATGGGCGGCTGCGGCACCATGCTTATTACTTTCCTTATACTTTTCGGCGTCATTGACGTTGTTTACAAGCCTATGACCCATATGGAGCATTTAGACTGGAGCGAAAACGATGCGGTGAAAACAATAGTCAATACCGCAAAACAAACGGATTATGCTCTTACTCTTTTATCCAATGAGGACGATCTAAAGGTTTACCTTGAATACATCAACAACCCCAACGCTATAACAATCAGAACACAAGAAAGCATAGATTCGCTCACAGAGGAAGCCAAGGCGACCGCCGCACTTCAGCCTAAGGTTGAAATTCCCGACGACGCCGAATTTAACATCGCAGAGGTTAAGGCGGCTATCAGCTTTACCAAGGAAAATGTTATGTCCGCATATAATCTTACCGAAGAACAGTGGACAAAGCTAACCACCTTAAGCGATGAAACGGTTAAGCTCTTTGTGGCAAAGGACTCTCGCTTGTCCGACGAGATAAAGTCGGAGCTTTCCTCTTGTATGCAGTCGAAGTATGTTTCGTTAAGGCAGGAGCTTGCCGCACTGCGCTTATACACCAATCATAAGGAGGCTTTTTCCGCCGTTGCCGTTTCCAAAGAAACTTTAACCAAGCTTGATAATTTAAGTAAAAATATGCATTTTGCGGGACTTGATCTGGGCGAGACTCCCGGCTTTGAAATGCCGCTGCTTCTGATCCCCATACTTTCTCTTGTAATGTCCGTTTTACAGATGGTCATCACACAGATTATACAGAAAAAGACAAATCCCGAAATGGCGGCACAGCAGCAGGGCTGCGCAAAGTTCACTCTTTATCTTATGCCCCTCTTCTCTTTCTACATCGCATTTCAGGTGCCTGCGGGAGTTGGCTTCTACTGGGCGTTGAATTATGTTTTCGGAATTTTGCAGTCAGTAGTTATTTATAAATTCTGGCCCAACGAAAAGCTTCAGGAGCAGGCAAGAAAAGAGCTGGAGAAAAAGAACGTTGCGCTTACCGCCACCGCCACTGTTGTGGATATAGACGATGAGGGCAACGAGGTTGAGATCTCCAAAAAAATTACGGATATGACTTCAAAGGAAATTAAGGAATATCAACGCAAAAAGCTGGAGGAAGCAAGAAAAGCCGACGCCGAAAAGTATGGAGACGAGGATATTCCCGACCTGCCGCCCTTGGAAGAGGAAGACGATTCGGATGAGGACAGCGAAAACGAACAGTCGGAGAACAAAAATCCCGAAAATGAAGCTACCGAAAACGAAGCTTCCGAAAAAGAAGCTGTCGAAAATAATAACAAGAAAAAAAAGAATAAAAAGATAAAATAATACTGTGCTGAAAAACCGAAATTTCAGAGATTTTTTAAAGCCGAAGCTTAAACAAGCCGCCGAAAAAACACACAATATTTTATGAAGACAGGTTTCAAGTTCGGAGCGCATTTTTCGCCTGCCGTACCGAAAAAGGAATCCTCCTTCTTATACTAATTTTAATTTAAAAAGGCGCTGATCTTTTTTAAATTATCCGGTTGGGGCGGAATAGCCGATGAAAGCGGCATAGAATGTATGGTTAATGCTATTTCTCCGCAGGACGGCATCCCGTCGGTTTTGCTGAAGGCGTAACACTTAAAAAGTATTATAAGGCAACGCCCTTTTTTTGCGGCGAAGGGCGGGAATATCGGGCAGCGATGATTATGCTTCGGCATAGATCACAGGGTCTGCCTGAAATCTGAAAATCGGTTCGGAAAGGATAAAAAATGGAGAAAATTTTTACCGCTAAGCTCCTGGAGGACGCAAAGGAACAGGCATACCGTGAATTTGAGGATCAGGGCGCAGATCGTGACGAGATAGAAATCACCATATTGGAGCAGCCTGTGAAAAAGCTGTTCGGCACAAAGGGCGAGTATAAGATCAATGCAGTTTGGAATCCCGTTGAGGTTAATTTAAAGGAGGTTTTCGGCAATACCGACTCCGAGAAGGAGGAAGCGTCCGAGGAAAACGCCCTTTCTTCCGTTAATGCCGTCGATGAAAACGATCCCGCCCTTACTTGCGCAAAGATACGGAGAGCAACCGGGTATTTAACAAAGGTTCTCACCTGCTTAGGTTTAGAGGGCTTCACCATTACGCCTATCAAAAAGGGCGACACGGTGGTTCTTGACATTGAGGGAGAAAATTTGGGCGTGGTTATAGGCAGAAGAGGGGAAACCCTTGATTCTCTGCAATATCTTGCGATTTTAGCCGGCAACAGAGGAGAAGAAAACTATTGCAGGCTCAGCGTAGACTGCTGCGGATATCGTGAAAAGAGAAGAGATACTCTTGAATCCCTTGCCGTTAAAACTGCCAAAAAGGTATTAAAGGCGGGCAGAAGAATAACCTTAGAGCCTATGAACCCATATGAGCGTCGCATTATCCACAGCAAGGTATCCGAGGTAGAGGGCGTAAGCAGCCGCTCTATCGGCGAAGAGCCCTTCAGAAAGGTGGTAATAAGCGCAAACGAGCCGAGAAGAGGCGGCAGGCGGGATAACGGGGGCAAGCAGAACAGAAGCTATGATACAGGCTCATACAGAAAGAGCAGCGGCTTTTCCACTTCCTTTGAAAGGGAGTATAAGAGAAAGGAAGCTCTTGCATCAGAACCCTCCGATTATTCGGATGAAACCGTTGAGCTGGAGAAATCTACCAGTCTTTACGGAAAGATAGAGCTTTAACCGAATGATTTCGGGACGGGCTTTACCAAGTGATCTCTATCGAGAATTTCTATCGGGAATTTCTATCGAGATTTATACTGTTTCTTAACCGGATTGCAAAGTTTTCTATAAGATGATTCTATAAGATGATTAAGAATTAGTATTAAAGCAAGTTATATATAAAAAACCGCCCTTGTGTAAGAGGCGGTTTTTGTTTTACAGGTTTTCGAGAAGCTGACGCTTTTTTTGGCGAATCGACAAAACAGGGACATAACGGCAGCTGACAGTTTACAGTTGAAAGCTGACAGTTAAGGTGTCGGCTTCGCCGACAGATTTGAAATTTTACGTTTCTGCCCACATTTCAAGCCGTTTCTTTGAAAAAATGCCGCATTCGCATAGGCGATATGACCGACTAATGACATTTTAAATCGGCGAAGCCGTTCCATAACTGTCATCTTTCAACTGTCAACTGTAAACCTTCAATTTTTTACATCCCCTGCTCCGCTTTCACGCTTTCAGTTGAACAGACGGGACGTTTTCCCGTCCTCCGTCCTCTTACGGAAAAAAATCTGCGTATCAAAGCGATAACGCCCTTTAGGCACAGGTTCACGGTCAAGATCATAAGCGAAACAAAGGCGGCGGCCTCAAGAAGCGTCTGCGCTTCAAATTGGTTTATCATAAGCGAGACAGGCTTGTTGTTCGCACCCGCCAGAAAAGCAACTGCTGAAATGGTCATCATGGAGTTTACGAAAAAATATGTAACGGATTCAAGAACCGTAGATTTCAGCTGAGGCAGAAAAACGTCTCTTATCATTCTGAGCCTGCCCACTCCCAAAGCAGCGCCTACCGCTTCCAGATCTCCGCTTATCTTCCCCATACTGTTGTAAAACATCAGATAGGGAGAGGAGAAAAAGTGAACGCTGTTTACCAAAATCAGAATTGCAAATGTTCCGTAAATTAACGAGCCTTTAAAGGTGAATATGTAGGAAAGACCCAAAACCATACCCGGAATCGCCAATGAGGTTATTGACAGCATATGCAGCACAGAAGAGCTTTTGGACGGCAGCCTTGAAGTAAAATACGCACTGATAAAGGCAACCGCCGTACCTAAAACGGAAACAGCCGCCGCTATGAAAACCGAATTGCCTAAAAACTCCAAAGCTCCTTTATTTACCGTGGATTGTATATTCTGCATTGTAAAGGTCATATCCACGGGGTATTTATTGGCGAAGGTAAGCTGAACGAATGAGAAAATGGGATAAACCACGGCAATGGAAACAAATGTAAGAAATACATAGGAGATTATGTTGGCGGTTATGTTTTTCTTTATGTCAAAGGGCTTTGTAACATTGCTTCCCCCTGTGCGGTTTTTGCAGAACATATCTATGAAAAAGGCGGCCACGGCAGGAATAAGCAGCATAGAGCCGAACACTGCGCCCTTGTTATAGTCAAGCCTGCCTATTACCTCCTCGTACATAATTACGGGAAGAGTCTTGTAAGTGCCGCCTATCATAAGAGGCACGCCGTAATCGGTAACTATCATGGTGAATGTGGCAAAGATTACGTTTATCAGCGGCTTGCGCAAAAAGGGCAGAGTTATGGCGGTAAACTGCTTTGGCTTAGGTATGCCCAAAACCTTTGCCGCTTCATAGGGTGCGGCGTTCTCATACTGCAAAATATCATAAAGCATAAGAAAGGCAACAGGGAACGAGTACATAACGCTTCCCACCACAATGCCCCAAAAGCCGTAAATACCCTGAGACATTCCGAAAAAGCGTGTAAGCTTTCCGTTTGAGCCGAAAAGGATCACAAGTCCCATGCCGTGAGAAATGGACGGCACAAGCATAGGCAGAGTAATAAGCACCCTGAACACGCTTTTCAGCTTAATATCGGTTCTCGCCATACACCAAGCCAAGGCAAGGGCAAGGGCAACGGAAATTGCGGCGGCGCAAAGGGAAACCAGCACCGAGTGAATTATTCCGCTTCCCACCAGGGGATTTGAAAAAATTTTCCGGAAATCCGCATTCCTTAAGTTGATGAGCAGATTAAACAGCGGCAGAACCACCGCAACAAGAAAGAATACTCCCACCAAAAGCTTAGAGGCGGCTGTCAAAACATTTCTTTGTCTGTTCATTTTTCACCGCCTGACGCATATTTCATTAAGGAAGCGATTTTCTTGTTAATATTGTCGATCACAAAGCTGCGCACATAATCGTTGGCCGGATGGTCGAGAATTTCGGAGGGAGTCCCTATCTGATGAATATGAGCGTTTCCCATAACCATTATTCTGTCGCTTAAGGCAAAGGCTTCCTCCTGATCGTGGGTTATGTATATCATTGTTGTTTTATACTGCGCCTGTATTCTTTTAAGCTCGTCTCTGAGAGTAAGCCTTGTGGCGGCGTCCAGTGCGCTCATAGGCTCGTCAAGAAGTATTATTTTGGGATTAAGCGCCAAAGTTCTGGCAATGGCCACCCTTTGCATCTGCCCTCCCGAAAGCTCCGACGGGTACTTGTCCTTATGCTCGGAAAGACCGACCTGTTCAATAAGCTTAAGTGCGATTTTGCGGGATTTTTTCTTAAGCTCGGGTTTAAACCGCATTGCATACTCCACATTTTTAAGAGCGGTCATATTTTCAAACAGGGCGTAGTTCTGAAACACAATGCCCATTCCTCTTTTATCGGGCTTTGCGTTGGTTATGTCCTCGCCGTCAAGGGTAATGCTGCCCGAATCGGCATGGGCAAGACCTATTAAAATTCTTAAAAGAGTGGTTTTTCCGCAGCCCGAAGGGCCTAATATCGACAAAAACTCTCCGCCCTTAACATCAAAGCTTATATCGCATAAAGCGTCCCTGTCCTCAAACCTCTTTTTTAAATTTTTTACCGTCAGTGATTCCATTTATCAAGCAGCGACTCCTTTAAATCCATATCGTTTAAGCCCTTCATATCTCCGTACTTAATATTTTCGGGATAATTTTTAACGGTGGTTTCCTGCTCCTTAAATACCTTTTCAAAGAAGAAAAGCTTTTTGTCTGCGGGCGAAACATCGGAAACTATATAGTTAAAGACCTTCATAACGTCCTCGTCCTTTTCCTTGCCCTCAATAACTGCGCTTGAATAGGTGCAGTAGGGCGCGCCCTCGTCAAACCATATAATTTCAAAGTCCGAGCCCTTGTTATTCTCCGTAACGGCCTGGAAGGTCATACCCAGT
>CANEHP010000082.1 GCA_947427325.1 uncultured Clostridia bacterium
CAGACTGCGGAAAGAGGAAAATATTATTTTAATGTCTGAGAACATTTTATCTTTTTAAAAGCATCGAATTTTGCCCTGCATAATTCCTTTTTATAATTTTTAATATAGTACAATCGAGGAAAAATGATAGTAAGAACAAAATACAGGCTTTATCAGTTTGTTATGGAATGGGTCACATTGGGGGCGGCGGTTTTATGGATAATTGCTGCTCTTATTTTACTGAATAATTACTGCGATCAGGAAAACGAAATTTTCAAAAGAAATCTGCTGCTGATGAGCATTATAATAGATGTTTTGGCTTATTTGGGGTTTACCTGTATAAGCTTTCTTCCTCACGGCAATACGCTTATAAACAGTAAAAAATATCGGCAGGAGGACAAAAAATATCAGTACGGCAGAGAAAGTGCTTTAAGAACCTTTGCGCTGATTGCAAAATTGGTTCTTATCTGCATTTGCGTATTTATGGGAGTTTATAAGTATATATTTTTATCCTGACAGAAAAATTGAAAAAATATGAAAAAATATGAAAGAAAAATATGAAAGAAAAATATGAAAGAAGGAACAAGAGGAATGGAAAAGAAATCCTTTATTACCAAAGAAAAAATTGAGGAGATAGCAAAAGAGTACCCCACGCCCTTTCATATTTATGACGAGCAGGGTATCAGAGAAAACGCCCGAAGGCTTAAAGCCGCCTTTTCCTGGAACAAGGGCTTTCGTGAATATTTTGCGGTAAAAGCCACGCCAAACCCTTTTATTATGGAAATACTTATGGAGGAGGGCTGCGGCTTCGACTGCTCCTCATACACCGAGCTTATGCTTTCCGACAGAGTGGGAGCGAAGGGGGAGGACATTATGTTCAGCTCCAACGCCACTCCCGACGAGGATTTTCTGTTAGCAAGAAAGTTAGGCGTACAAATTAACCTTGATGATTTTACTCACATAGCTGTACTCGACAAGCTTTGTGGTATTCCCGAAACCATAAGCTGCCGCTATAATCCCGGCGGAGAGTTTAAAACCTCTGAAACGGGCAATGTTATGGATACTCCCAAGGACGCAAAGTACGGCTTTACCCATGACCAGATTATCGAAGGCTACAAGATATTAAAGGACAAGGGCGCAAAGCGGTTCGGTATGCACGCCTTTCTTGCCAGCAATACTCTTACAAACGACTACTACCCTGTGTTAGCGGAGATAATGTTCAAAACCGCCGTTGAAATTAAGGAAAAAACGGGCGTTTCCTTAAGCTTTATCAATCTTTCGGGCGGTATCGGCGTAGCCTATCGCCCCGATCAGCCCTCCAACGATATTGCGGTTATAGGAAAGAAGGTTGAGGAGGTTTACAACAGGATTTTAGTTCCCGCCGGGCTGGGCAATACGGCAATTTATACAGAGCTTGGACGCTTTATGCTTGCTCCCTACGGTCACTTGGTTGCAAGGGCTATTCGCGAAAAGCATATTTATAAGGAATACATAGGACTTGACGCCTGCGCCGCTAACCTTATGCGCCCCGCAATTTACGGAGCATATCACCATATAACCGTTGCGGGAAAGGAAAATCAGCCATGCAACTATAAATATGATATTACAGGCGGTCTTTGCGAAAACTGTGATAAATTTGCGGTAGACAGACTGCTGCCTAAAATTGATATGGGAGATTACATAATTATTCACGATACGGGCGCTCACGGCTTTTCTATGGGCTATAACTATAACGGTAAGCTCAGAAGTGCGGAAATTCTTTTAAAGTCTGACGGAAGCTTTAAGCTGATACGTAGAGCGGAAAAACCGCAGGATTATTTTGCGACATTTGATTTTGATGAGAAATATAAGTTTTGAATAATAAGCCTTTGCTTAACATATTTGAAGGTGAGCTATATGGTAAAAAATTACTCTGAATTTTGCAAGGAGCTTTTAAAAAGCGGATTTTCTATGGGCGGCGGCAATGACAAGGGAATTTATGCGGTGATTCCTTTTGATTGGAAGCAAGCGCCGGATAATACTCCTGTACGCTGGCATACGGGAGATCCCGATACCGATCCCTGGGAATGGAGAATAAGGGTTTTAAACGAGCGCAGCGATATAGCTTATGCAAAAGTGTTTTTTAAGTCAAGCGGATATATCGCTAAAAAATGGTATGCGGATTTTGTTTGTGTAAGGCGAAAAGGAAGGGATTATAAGGCTATTAAACTTGACGGAGAAATAAGCGAATTTGCAGATAAGGTCTATGACGTAATTTCCCGCTATGACGGAATACCGTTACACGAAATTAAAACCTTAGGCGGCTTTTCCTCGGAGGACAAGACTGATTTTGACAAAGCTATTGTTGACCTTCAAATGAAAATGCTTATAACTATGTGCGGTGCAGCTCGTAAACGAAATAAGAAGGGCGAGGAGTACGGCTGGAACAGTACGGTATTATGCACCACAGAGGGATTTTGGCAGGACGAGGTTGAAAAGGCTGCAAAGCTTGATCCCAATGAGAGCTATGAGAGGATAAGAAAGCAGATTTTAAAGCTTAATCCCGCTGCCGATGAGAAGAAGATAAAGAAGTTTATTTTAGGATAAAATTAAAAGATCCTGTGCTTTAAAATCAGCGCAGGATTTTTTATTTTTCTTTTTTTACAAGTCCTTTAGAAACAGTATTAAAATGCACTCGCTATTAAATTTCAAATTCAGTCACCCTCTGTATACAAGTTTAAACATATGGGCAGTTTGCTTGTTGAAAATTAACAAAATACAAGCTGACTATTTATAAATTTATCCAAATGTGATTGATTTTGAAATATTTTGAAAGATTTCTGTTGACTTTTTCAGTATGAAGTGATATTATACAATCAGAATAAGTCAAAATATTGCAAAATCTGCCACGGAAGGAGGTTAGTGAAATGCTTACCGAGGAACGTCATGGGAAAATACTTGAGATGGTTAATGAAAAAAGACTGGTGGAATTATCGGATCTGTGCGAACTGTTAAACGCATCCGAATCCACTGTCCGCAGGGATTTGACCGTACTTGACGAAAGCGGACTTTTAACCAAGGTTCGAGGCGGCGCAATGTCATTAGCCGACAATTTCTCCTTAATCGAGCATAATGTGGAGGAGAAGGCGAATATGTTTGTGAATGAAAAAACCGCAATCGCCCGATATGCCGCATCGCTTATTGAGGACGAGGATTTTATCTTTATTGACGCAGGAACGACTACCGAAAAAATGATAGAGTTCATTCCGCCAAAATCAGTCAAATTTGTTACAAATGCTTTTATAACCGCCAAAAAGTTAGCGCAGCACGGTTTTAAGGTGCTGATAACGCCGGGAGAGGTAAAAGCCTCCACAGAATCCATTGTGGGATCGGAAGCGGTAATTGCTTTGGAAGGATATAATTTCACCAAATGCTTTATTGGGGTTAACGGGATTTCCGTTAAAGGCGGCTTTTCCACGCCGGATAAGAGCGAGGCTAATGTTAAGCGTACGGCAATATCAAGAGGAAGGGAAGTCTATGTTTTAAGCGATCACTCAAAATTCGGAAAAATATCGGCAATAAAGTTTTCCGAGCTTAACAGGGCAAGCATAATTACCGACAAGCTTCCAAATAAAAAATATTTATCCGAAACAAATATAAAGGAGGTGCTGTAATGGTTTATACTGTAACATTCAACCCTGCAATAGACTATGTGGTTCACCTTGATGAGCTTAAGACGGGAAAAGTCAACCGCACAAGCAGCGAACAAATGTACTGCGGCGGCAAGGGAATCAATGTTTCCATTGTTTTATCCGAGCTGGGGATTAAATCTGTGGCTTTAGGCTTTATTGCAGGCTTTACAGGAAGGGCAATTTCCGAAAAGGTGAAGGACATGGGGGTAAATACGGATTTTGTGGAGCTTAAGGAGGGCTGCTCACGAATCAACATTAAGGTTAAATCCGCTGAGGAAACGGAAATAAACGGGCAAGGCCCGAGGGTAACCGATGAGGATATAGATAAGCTTTATGAAAAGCTAAATCGTATTTCGGAGGGCGACGTCCTTGTGCTTGCGGGAAGTATCCCCTCCTCGCTTCCCGAGGATATTTACGAAAAAATTCTTGCAAGGCTGTCTCACAAAAAAATCAAGGTCGTTGTAGACGCAACAAAGGATCTGCTGTTAAATGTGCTGAAATACAAGCCCTTTCTTATAAAACCAAACAATTACGAGTTGGGGGAAATGTTCGGAGTAGAGCTGAAAACAAACGAGGAAATCATTGCATACGCCAAAAAGCTCCAAGAAAAGGGGGCGGTAAACGTGCTTATTTCCATGGCAGGCGACGGTGCGATTCTTATTGATGAAAACGGAAAAGTTCACAGCTGCGGAGTGTGTAGGGGCGCTGTGAAAAATTCCGTAGGAGCGGGGGATTCTATGGTGGCGGGATTTATTGCAGGCTCGGAAAGCGGAGATTATGAATATGCCTTAAAGCTCGGCACGGCTGCGGGAGGCGCAACCGCTTTTTCCGATGAGCTTGCAAAAAGGAAGGAAATCTTTGAACTGATAAAGCAGCTTTAGTCAAAAATCCCAAGTTCCCTTGTCTTTATGAGGAGGCAAGTGCTTTGTCAGGCTTTCGGCGGGAAGGAGTCTCCGTTGAAAACCTGAGCGGCTTACTATCCGGATTTTCTTTAAATACGGAATATTGCCCCTTATTAAATAATCAACAGCTTCAAATTAGTTTATGGAGGAAAAAATCATGCGTATTACGGACTTATTAAAAAAAGACAGCATAAGCCTTAACGCTTCTCCCAAAGACAAAGCGGAAGCAATAGATATGCTGGTGGATTTACAGGTTAAGGGCGGCTGCATTTCCGACAAGGAAGAGTATAAAAGAGGCATTATCGCCCGCGAGGAGCATGGCTCAACGGCAGTAGGAGAGGGCATTGCTATTCCTCATGCAAAAAATAAGGGCGTTAAAGCGCCCTCTCTTGCAGCTATGACAGTTCCCGGCGGAGTTGACTATGAGGCGCTTGACGACGAGCCCTCCAATCTTTTGTTTATGATTGCGGCTCCCGACGGCGGGGGAGATGTTCACCTTGACGTGCTTGCTAAGCTGATGACAATTTTAATGGACGAGGATTTCAGAGCCGATCTTCTTTCCGCAAAGGATAAGGATCAGTTCCTTAAAATTATTGACGATATGGAAAACGCAAAGTATCCCGATGAAGCTTCAGGCTCTTCACAGGAAAAATCCGAAGGCAAATCCGAAAGCACATCCGAAAGCAAATCCGATAACGGCGCAATAAGGGTTCTTGCGGTAACGGCCTGCCCCACGGGAATTGCACATACCTATATGGCTGCGGAAGCGCTCGAAAAGGCGGGCAAAAAGTTAGGAGTTTCCATTAAGGTTGAAACCAACGGTTCGGGCGGCGCAAAAAACGTCCTTACAAAAAAGGAAATATCAGAGTGTGACGGAATTATCGTAGCTGCCGACAAAACAGTTGAAATGGAACGCTTTAACGGCAAAAGGGTGATAAAGACAAAGGTATCCGACGGCATTAAAATACCCGAAGAGCTGATAAACAGAATCGAATCGGGCGACGTTCCCGTTTATCACGGCACAGGCGCAAAAACCGAGGAAGCCGCCGACAATGAAAGCTTTGGCAGAAAGCTGTATAAGCACCTTATGAACGGCGTTTCAAATATGCTGCCCTTTACTGTGGCAGGCGGTATCTTTATAGCCATTGCCTTTTTGATCGACACTATAGCAGGCGCTCCTCAGGACGCAAGCTTCGGATCGCATATTGCGGCGGCGGCGTTCTTTAAAAAAATGGGTGATTTTACCTTTGCTTTTATGATACCGATTCTGGCGGGCTTTATTGCACGCTCTATAGCTGACCGACCCGGTTTTCTCGTAGGCTTGGTGGGCGGTTATCTTGCAACCACAGGTTCGACCTTTGCAAATGTGGCGGGGGATATTCCCTCGGGATTTTTAGGCGGACTTCTTGCAGGCTTTGCAGGCGGATTTTTGATGCTGGCAGTTGAAAAGCTTTGCGACAAAATGCCAAAGGCGCTGAACGGAATCAAGCCTGTGCTTATTTATCCTTTGGTTGGACTTGGCTTGATCTCGGTTGTTATGTGTGCAGTAAATCCCTTTATGGGAATGATTAACGCAGGACTTTCCGATTTCCTCGAAGATATGGGCAGCACCAGCAAAATTCTTTTGGGCGCAGTACTCGGAGCTATGATGTCCATTGATATGGGCGGTCCTTTCAACAAGGCGGCTTATGTATTCGGCACTGCGGCTATTGCATCAGGAAATTATGATATTATGGCAGCCGTAATGGTAGGCGGTATGGTTCCTCCCATAGCCATTGCGCTTTCAACCACCTTCTTTAAGAGCCGTTGGACAGAGGATGAGCGTAAAAGCGGTTTGGTAAACTACATTATGGGGCTCAGCTTTATAACCGAGGGGGCAATTCCTTACGCCGCCTCCGATCCTATCAGAGTAATTCCTTCCTGTGCGGTGGGCGCAGCAGTGGCAGGCGCTCTTTCCATGGCATTCGGCTGTACGCTTATGGCTCCTCACGGCGGTATCTTCGTATTTGCGGTTGTGGGAAATTGGGCGATGTATCTCTTGTCACTTGCCATAGGTTCGGCAGTGGGAATGCTGCTTCTCACTTTGCTTAAAAAGAAAAAGTCGTAATAAAAATATGAAACAGCAACAAAATTTTTAAGGAGGTTTCTCATTATGGTAAGCAAAAAGGTAACGGTTATTAACGAACAGGGTATGCATATGCGTCCCGCAGGAGATTTGGCGAAAGCGGTTAAGGCACACCCCGACTGCGAGGTAACCCTTAACGCCAACGGAAAGACCGTTAAGGCAAAAGCGCCTATGCAAATTATGAGCGCTTGTATGAAAAAGGGCTGTGAAGTTGAAATTGTCTGTGACGGGGCAGACGAACAGGCGGTTTTAGATGAAATTGCAGCTATGTTTGAAAACGGCTTCGGAGAATAATTTTCGGCAGTGCCGTTTCCCTTGGCAGCGGCACTGTTATGTTTAATTCTGTACAAAAATTAAAAAACATAGAAATACTAAAGCTGCTCAAGCTTTTTTGCCCCATCAAGTATTTGCATCAGCAAGAGCTGTGCAAAACGTACCTTGCAGATAGCCTTTAGTATTGGCAAATTCATCTTATTGAAAGAGGTGATAATATGAAAAAGTATCAGGGAAAAGGTGTATACGGCGCCGTTGCAATAGGTAAAATCTCCCTTTTCAAAAAAAACGACACAGAGGTTAAGCGAGTTCATACAGAGGATATCGAGGGAGAAAAAAAGCGTTATGAAGAGGCAAAATCTTTAGCGATGCAGCAGCTTCAGGAGATTTATGATAAGGCGTTAAAGGAAGTGGGAAATGCCCATGCCGCCATTTTTGAAATACACCAAATGATGCTTGACGATGATGATTACAACGATTCGGTCTACAACATTATAGAAACTCAAAGCATAAATGCCGAATATGCAGTGGCAGTAACGGCGGACAATTTTGCGGAAATGTTCTCCGCTATGGAGGACGAGTATATGAAGGCCCGTGCGGCAGATGTGAGAGATATTTCCAACCGCCTGATAAGCAATCTTTTGGGCAATTTTACCGAGAAAACAAATTCCGATGAAAAGGTTGTTATATGTGCGTCCGATTTAGTTCCCAGCGAAACAGTTTCACTTGACAAGGATAAGGTAATGGCCTTTGTCACCGCTCACGGATCGTCCAATTCTCACACCGCCATACTTGCGCGAAATATGAATATTCCCGCAATTATCGGTGCGGGAGAGGATTTTCTGAATGGTATCAAAAGCGGCGATGAAGTCATTGTGGACGGATATACGGGAGAAATTTTCGTAGATCCCGATGAGGAAACAAGAAAAAGGCTGATTGAAAAACAAAGAGACGATGAAGAGAAAAAGCGCCTGCTGGAGGAGCTGAAGGGAAAAGAAAATGTTACCCTTGACGGTCATAAAATCAATGTTTATGCCAACATTGGCAGCGTAAGCGACATCGGCAAGGTTTTAGTCAACGACGCAGGCGGAATAGGGCTTTTCCGCAGCGAGTTTCTTTACCTTGAAAATTCCGATTACCCCACGGAGGAACAGCAGTTTTCCGCATACAAAAAGGTACTTGAAAGTATGGCGGGCAAAAAGGTCATTATACGCACTCTTGACATCGGTGCAGATAAAAAGGTCGATTATTTCAACCTGAAGCCCGAGGAAAACCCTGCTTTGGGGTATCGTGCAATAAGAATCTGCTTAACCCGTCCCGAGATTTTTAAAACACAGCTTAAAGCTCTTTACCGTGCTTCCGTATTTGGCAATTTGGGTATTATGTTTCCCATGATAACAAGTGTAAGCGAGCTTGAAAAAATACTCGAAATATGCGATGCGGTCAAGTCGGAGCTTAAATCGCAGGATATCCTTTATTCAGAAAGCGTTGAGCTTGGAATAATGATTGAAACTCCCGCAGCGGCGGTGATAAGCGATAAATTAGCTCCAATGGTGGATTTTTTCAGCGTGGGAACTAACGACTTAACTCAATACACTCTTGCCTGCGACAGACAAAATCCCGATATTGAGCAATTTGTGAATACACATCACGAGGCTGTTCTCCGCTTAATTGAAATGAGCGCCGAAAACGCTCATAAGTATGGCGCTTGGGTAGGAATATGCGGCGAGTTGGGCGCAGACACCACGCTTACCGAAACATTTTTAAGAATGGGTATAGACGAGCTTTCGGTTTCGCCCGCATTTGTGCTCAAGGTCAGAGAGGCAATAAGAAAAACAGATCTGTCGAAAAAGCAGTAAACAGTCAAAAATACAGGGATTTGCGGCAAACAAACAATACTAATTTTCGACTAAAAATAAGCACTCGGTATAAAAAGGGACTGCTGAAATGTTAAAACTTCAGCAGTCCCTTTTATTTTTTAATCCTTACACAAGCATTTACGCTGTAAGCCGAAAGGCTCTGCGATTTATACTCCCGGGCATATCGTATGACGCTGTTATTTTACGTAAGCGTCCTTCATTTTTTGAAGCAGCTCTTGGTCAATAAACTGATAAGTGATTCTGTTATAAAAATCATTGGTTATATCCCAAAGCACGGGGCACATATCCCGCTCTGTAGTTTCCTTTATAAAGGTGGTTAGGAAAAGGTGGACGGAATCCCTTTCCTTTTTGTCGTGTGCACAAACGCTGTATTCGCCGATTATAACAGGAACACCCTTGTCAACAAACCATTCTTTCATTTTCTGTACATTGTTGACCATTTCTTTTACATCCTCTTCCGTTCCCCAGGTCGTCTGAAGCTTGCCCCAGCTTTGATCCTTATCTATAAGGGCAAATGTGGGAGGAGTGTAGTAATGAACGGAAATTGCACAGCGGTTCTTGGGATCGTTGGGCATTTTATACAGCTCATCACAGGTATTATCAATATCGGTAACATAGCCTGCAATAAGCAAATGACGGTTTTCATTATTTCCGCCTGAAGCTCTTACTATATCCACAAACTTTTGGTTTATTTCGTTAA
>CANEHP010000083.1 GCA_947427325.1 uncultured Clostridia bacterium
GAAGCATATGGGAAAAAGGGCAAGCAGATATTTTATTTTTGAGCGGGACAGCACATTAGTATAAAGCCTCGATTTTAAGGCTATTATTTTAACTTGGGAAAAGCCCCATTTCATTCCGAAAAAAGTTTGGTCTTTTTCCACACTCTGAAAACTACTTCACAATTTTCAGTCTCTCCAAAATAGTAGCTTTAGAATCGGAAGAAAGATTAAACACTCCGTCTTCCGTTTCACCGTAAGGAATGTAATACTGTGCGGGCTTGTAGGATTCTGCGCTGGTGAACAGAAGCGCCTGCTGTCGCTTTGTGTAATCGTCTATGGTAAGATCGCAGTCAGTGGTATTCATAAGCTTAGTGAAATAGCTTTGAATAACTATTGCAGACAGTCCGTGAAGGTTGGTGTTAATAATGGAAACGGCGGCAGAGCCTACTGCAAGGCTTTGGTAGTCGTCACCGTAATTAGCATTGTTATAGTTCAAATAAGTGTAAAGGTTAGTACCGTTCATATTATGGCTGCCTGTTTCAAATACCACAGCTCCGTCATTTGCCAGAACATCGTAAGCACAGTTGATATAAACCTTGCCGATGACGTCTACAAGCGCAACAAAGCTATCCCGATCAAATTTAACATATCGGTCGCACTTTACCCCCATAGTGCCTTCAATTCCGTAAAGCACCGACTTTATTCCTCCCTCGGAATAAAAATCGTCAAGAGTTGCGGTTTTATTTCCTACCTTAACATTCATATTGGTTTTTAAGGGAATACAAATTACCGCTTCATCTGCGGGCTGATAGCTTACTATCATATAAAGCGAGGGATTAGCCGCTTTTTCCTCCGAAAGCATAAATAGGGTAATTAAATTATTGGAGGAATCGGGGGCATCGCTTTTTATTCCTCCTGTGGTTTTCTTTTCTTCAGGTACAAAGAAAACCTCCCAAAAAACGGAAAGTATCATTGCAGCAAGTATAGAAGCCGCCGCAAAGGCTATAAGGTAAATATACCAGTTGCTTTTTCTTTTTTTAACTGCCATAGCTGTCCTGCCTTGTTATTATTGATACTGCTTCATAATTCGAGTATTAACGGATTTTTGTAAAAAGTCCGCATAAAGACTATGAGCCGTAAATATGTTTTGCGGATTATACGGAAGTCCGCGCTTGCATTTATCTTAATAATGGTGTATAATTAAGCCATACACAAAATATATTGTAACACATATTCCGCAGAAATACAAGAGTAAATTTTGCGGGAACATAAGGAGAAGCAAAAATGTCTTTGGATTACTTAAAACGCTGCTGGGCAGAAATAGATTTGGACGCATTGGACGGCAATATTAAGGCAATACAGACTATTTGCCCCGATAAAGAGATAATCGGCATAGTCAAGGCGAACGCTTACGGCCATTCGGACGCAATATGCGCAGAGGAAATGTACCGCCTCGGAATACGGCGGTTTGCAGTTTCAAATATTCACGAAGCGGACAGACTGAGGAAGATCATAGGCGATATGAACTGCTTTCTGCTTGTATTCGGCTATATCAGAGAGGAAAACTTTGAGCAAAGTGCAGGGCTTAACGTTACCGTAACCTTGGGAAGTGTGGAATTTGCCCAAAGACTTAACGGATTTGCGAAGGACAAGGGCATTAAGATTAAGGGGCATATTGCCTTCGATACGGGAATGTCAAGGGTGGGAATACGCAGCGGTGAGGAAGCGGAAAGTATAATGCTTCTCTCAAACATAGAGGTTACGGGAATGTATACTCACTTTGCGGTATCGGACGAGCTTGACGAAGACAGCAGAAAATTTACTTTGCAGCAATACGATAAGCTTGCGGAGCTGTCAAAGAACCATAACCTGCCCCTTCACTGTCAGAACAGCGGCGCAGTATGCTATCACTCTCAAATGAAGTCGGATTACATTCGCCCGGGCATTATGCCTTACGGCCTATCTCCAAATCCAAAGGCGGGAAGCAATGTGAAGCTGAAACAGATTATGACCTTAAAAAGCGTTATTGATCAGCTAAAGACAATACCGAAGGGAACGGACGTCAGCTATGGCAGAACCTACACCGCAGACAGCGAGCAGATAATCGCCTTAGTGCCTGTGGGTTATGGGGACGGATATTCCCGCGCCCTTTCAAATAAGGCAGTGGTGGCGGTTAACGGAGTGCTTTGCCCTGTCAGGGGAAGAATCTGTATGGATCAGATGATGGTCGATGTGACGGAGGCAAAGGCAAAAATAGGAGACGAGGTAATATTGTACAGCGGAGATTATGAGCAGACAAGCATTGACTGCATAGCAGATTTATTGGGTACTATTAACTATGAGGTTGTGTGCGATGTGTCTGCACGAGTGCCAAGGGTGGCGGTCAGAGACGGAAAGGCTGTGAGGGTTGTTAACGAAAGATAAGTGAAATTCAGAGCGGGTTCTTATACCAATTCCAATTTAGAACTTGTTCTCATAGAAATTGGCACGCATCTTTTCGGCAAATTTTGCCGATGACTGCGTCAAAATTCCTTGAAATACACGAGTATTCCTGCGGAATTTTTCTTTGTCCTCGACAAAATTTGCTCGAAAATCTGCGCACCATTCCTATGAGAACAAGTTCTTAAAAAGGTGCTAACCTTTTAGCAATCAGAACATATTTATCAAAAACAAAAAACGGATAAAGCCGACAGGCGGAGCATTCTACCTCTTCGTCAGCCGGCTTTATCCTTTTCTTATATTATTTTTTCATACTAAATTAATAAAATTCAAAAATATTTACAAGGCATTACTCAAACCTAAACCACTCAAAATCAAAATCAGAACCGGGCATAAATACAAAGGAAAGATTTTCGGTCTGTCCGCTGATTTTATCGATATCGAAGCTTTGCTGCGAGTAATCGTCGCCGTATGCAAAGTTTACAGCCTGTGTGATTTGACCCTCTCCCTTCGGCGTATATCTGATTTGCACGGCATTTTCGGGATTGCGGGTTCTGCCGCTTATGGTAAGTCTGCTTACTCCCTCTTCTCCGAAATCAAGATTGTTAAAGCCGATAACCACATTGTTGCCTATCTTTTCTATAACGCCGCCCTTTACCGTGTAATCATCGCCGTAAATCTCATCGTATTCGGAAGCGTAAAGCCTTGCTCTTGCCCTGTCCTCCCGCTCAAACTCAAAGCCGCCGAAGATACAGTTTTGGCTTATTACAAATGCAAGGGAGGTTATACCCCTTACTCTTTCCCCAAGCTCAAGCTTGACAGGCATATATCTGTCCCAGCCGCCGTTATCGGGGATTTTAACAGTATCTATAAGTCTTGATTTGCTTTTTTCGGGATCTCCGTTCCAGATCTCCGCATCTATGCCGCTGCTGTTGCAGCAGCCAATGTAAAGGGTAAGCTTTTTGCTGCCGAAATCGTCCGTTTTGATATTGTCAAAGCCGATTACCGTTCTGCCGTTAATATTTGAAACTGCGCCTCTGTCAACAAAATTAAGGCTGACATTTGAAAATGAAGCATAGCTTGCGGAAACAAACTTATATCCGTCAGTCAAAGTATCGCCAAGACCCTCTGCGGTAAAGTAAAGGTCGCTGATAATTTCCGCATGGTCAAAGCCGTTATTGCAAACTGCTCTTAAAATAAATTTTCCGTCGCCCTTAGCGGTTACAACGGCGGTGTTTCCCTCTGCTTCAACCTCTGCAATGGGACTTTCCACACCGTTTTCCATAAGGCACTTAAATTTAATTTCCTTGAAGTCGGAATTTTCGGGGAGTATTTTTGCCGTTACATCAGCTTTTTTGCCGTCCTTTGTTAAATGGGTCCTGTCGGCCGTCAGCTCGATTTTTCTTGAACAAATTGTATCGTTTTCAGGCTGAATATAAACGGGAAAGAAATCACGGGGAGCTGAAGCGCCTTCCGGTATATCGCAGGGAATTGCGGTAAGGGTGATCGTTTTGTCGGGCAGTCCCTTAGATAATAATGTTACCTTTATTTCACCGCTTTCATGGGTTGTGCCTATTATTGCCACTAACTTGCCGCTGAAGAGCCTTTTGTTATCGCCCTTGTAGCTGTCATAATCGGTGGAATCGCCGCTGTCAAGACCTAAAAGCCGTCCTGCGCCCTCAACCTTAACCTTAATTCTGTTTCTTGCGTTGGCAACAGGCTCTCCCTTTTCGTCCAAGGCCTCGATAGTAATAAAGGCAAGGTCGGCGCCGTTTGCGTTAAGAATTTTCTTATCGACAGCCGCCTTAAGACTTGCCGCTTCGCCAAAGGAAGCCAGGCGGTCTGTGGCTGCCTCCCTGCCTTCGCTGTCATAAGCTCTTGCAATCAGCTCTCCCTTAGCGTAGTTTACTTTCCAGCTGCCATGAAGAACATTGCCGTGTTTTAAGTCAATATGCTGTTTCCCGAGAGATTTTCCGTTAAAGAACAGTTCGATATCCTCCAAGTTGGAGTAAGTTCTTACCTCAATTTCCTGTCCCTCGTTAAAATCCCAGGCGGGAAGAATATGCACAAAGGGATTTGTGCTGCCGTCAGTCCAAACGCTGCGGTAAAAGTAATAGCTTTCCTTTTTAAGTCCCGCCGTGTCAACTATTCCAAAGTAGGAGTTTTTGGTGCTGTAAGGGGTAGGCTCGCCGATGTAGTCAAAGCCCGTCCACACAAACTGTCCTCCGCAGAAATCGTTGTTTCTGTCCATTATCCACGCTTTTTCCATAGGACTTCCCCAGCCTGTGCAGCTGTTGGCCATATCGCTGCATTGTAAGTCCTCATGAGTAAGTATGTCAACCGAGGCGGGCAAGTGGTATATTCCTCTTGAACGCACTGCCGAAGAGGTTTCACTGCCGTAAATGAACCAATCCGGGTGTTCCTTATGGTGCTGTTCATAAAGCCGCTCCCCATAGTTATAGCCGCCCTGCTTAAGATAATCCGCCACCTTCCGGGCATTTTCCCAAGCCATATAGTTGGAGGCAATGGTACATACTGCGTTTTCCCTCGGGTCATGCTTTAAAACCTCTTCCTTAAGCATCCGAGCAACCTCAAGACCTCTTAAAGAGGCATGGGTGTCAAGTATTTCGTTGCCTATTGACCACATAATTACACAGGGGTTGTTTCTGTCGCGCTTTACCCAAGACTCCACATCTGCTTTATACCACTCGGGGAAAAACCTTGCATAGTCAAATTCGGTTTTTGAGCCTTCCCACATATCAAAGCTTTCGTCATCAAGCAGCAAGCCCATTTCATTGCACAGCTTAACAAGCTCTCTTGACGGCATATTGTGGCTTGAGCGTATTGCGTTAACGCCATAGCTTACCAAAATATCAAGCTGACGCTTTAAGGCGGCTTCGTTCATAGCCGAGCCAAGTGCGCCTAAATCGTGATGCATACAAACACCGTGCATTTTTTCATGCCTGCCGTTAATGATAAAGCCCTTTTGAGGATCAAGAGAAACGGTGCGGAAGCCAAAGGTGTTCATCTGTCTGTCAACAACGGTTTCGCCGTTATATAAGGCGGTGCGCAGTGTATACAGATTGCCCTTGTAAATATCCCAAAGCTTAGGATCTTTTACCTTAATAACACAGCTTTTGCCAACGGCAGCGCCGATTTCCGAACCGTTTTCATCAAGTATGGAATGAGCGATTCTGCTCCCTCCCACCGCTTCGGTATCAATATATACCTTCCATTCATCTCCTTCGAGACGAGGTGAAATGTATACTCCGTTTTCCTCTATGTACTCCTTGTTCCTTATCCTCAAATAAACATTTCTGTAAATTCCTGCGCCGCTGTACCAACGGGTGTTGGGTGATTTATGCCGCACAACAACGTGAACAAGGTTTTCCCCCTCTGAAAGGTAATCGGTAATGTCAAAGGAAAAGCTTGAATAGCCGTATTTCCAGTCTCCCGCCTTTTTATGATTAACATAAAGAGTGCTGTCCATATACACTGCGTCAAAGGAAATAAAAACCTTTCCGTTAAGCATTTCGGCGGTGGCGTTAAAGCTTTTTCTGTACCAGCCGTCGCCGCTTTTGTACAAATTGCGGGTATCGCCTATCAGCCAGTCGTGAGGCATTTCTATGTCGGTAAAGCTCTCACCGTCCACATTTCCTATTGACAATTCGTCGCTGCCGCACAGGAAGAACTGCCAGTTGTCGTTAAAAAGTCTGTCCTTAAACATCGATATTGGTTTCCTTTCTTGTAAATGCGGATTATAATGATATTTTTTTAATCCCACCCATCGGTCTCATCCATAAGAATAAGCTGTTCGATATCCTCTGCGGTATCAATAAACTGCATTCTTATCATATCTCCGGGTCGTATGACTATAATCTTCTTGTCCTTTTTCTTAGCATATTCCACGGTGTTTTTAGTTCCGCCGCTCATACCGTCGTAAACTGCTATCAATACGGAGCTGGTATCAACCATATACTGATTTCTTTTCTGCATACAGCCGTTAAAATATTCGGTATCGCTGACATAGGTCACTATACTGCTTTTTTTAATTTCCTCAAGGCGTTCCTTATCTTTTTCACTCCACTTAACATCGTGATTAAAGCAAGGCAGGCAAAGCTCATGAGCGACATTTTTTTTGCGGTATTTCTTTTTCAGTCTGATTACCGCCTCTGCCGCCATAAGGTCACAGCCTAACGCCCCTCCCGTTAAAAAAAACCTGTAGCCTCTGTTTATCAGTCTTTCCACCTCCGAATAAACCGCATGGTACAGTAGCTTGTATTGGGCGGAATCGGGATTGTTAAGAAATGGTAATTTTGACGGGCGATAGCCGGTAAATGCCACGGAGCATTTCATTTCGCCGGGCGTAACATGGAGCATCATAAACTATTCTCCTAATCAAAAGCTGAAAGTATATTCTTTATCTTTATTCGTTTCTAAAACAACAAGATTATTATCCTTTGCAAAATTCACAGCCTTACCGTTACAGGAAGGGTTTACGGAATTATACTTTATTATAAGACTTTTACCTGCTTTTGACAAGACCTTTGGTAAAATTATTTTTTATTTTTCCGCTTAAGCCGTTTACTGTTATTCTTACCGTTTATTCACATTTTGATTGACTTTACCGTCAATAAGTGTTATAATTTAAAAAACAAGGAAAGAAATAAAGAAAGGGCGGTTTTCTCTATGATAAAAAAAGAAACGGCAGGTTTTCATAACGGCTATAAGCTTTGGGTGGTAACCCTTACCAACAGCAAGGGTATGGAGGTTAAGCTTACCAATTACAGCGGTGCAATTATGAGCGTAAAGACTCCCGACCGCAGCGGTAATTTTGCAGATGTGGTTCTGGGATATGATACGGTGGAGGAATACATAAGCGGCATTTCTTCACAGGGCGCCTTGATAGGCAGATTTGCCAACCGTATCGGCGGAGGCGAATTTACTTTAAACGGCGTTAAATACTCCTTATACAAAAACGACGGAAACAACACCCTTCACGGTGGTTCGGTGGGCTACGGCAAAAGAGTATGGGAATTGTTAGACGCAGAATATGACCAAAACAGCGGTGAAAACCATGTAGTCTTCGGTTACACCAGTCCCGACGGAGAGGAAAACTTCCCCGGCACGGTGGCTATTACCGTTGAATACATTCTTGACGAGAAAAATACCCTCACTCTTGTATATGACGCAGAATCGGACGCCGATACCATACTTAACATTACCAACCATGTTTACTTTAATCTTAAGGGCGAGGGAAGTATTATGGATACGGAAATGCAGATTTTTGCCGATAAATACACCCCTGTAGACGACGAGCTTATACCGAGCGGCGAAATTGCAGACGTTAAAGATACTGTTTTTGATTTTACAAAGCTCAGAACTATCAGAAACAAGGATATTGACGGCTACGACCACAACTTTGTTTTAAACGGAAGCAAGAAAGAGGGCGAGGAGCTTCCCATAGCCGCTTATGCGGTAGAAAAAAGCTCCGGACGCACTCTTACCTGCTATACGGATATGCCCGCTATGCAGCTTTACACCGCTAATATGCTTTGTGACGAAGTAGGCAAGGGCGGAAAGGTTATGAACAAGCAAACCGCTTTTTGCCTTGAAACACAGTTCTGCCCCGACAGCCCCAACAAGCCTCAATTTACTTCCTGCGTGCTTAAAGCAGGCGAGGCTTATCACCATGTTACGAGCTACAGGTTTGGTACAGATGAGAATTAATGTCCCTTATTAAGTTCGGAATTGTTTTTCAATTACGGCAACTTTAACACCCGATACTTTTTGATTTAAGTAATAAGAGCCAATACCTTGATTTTTTTGGGTTATTGGCTCTTAAAATTTTTGTGTTTTTTAGAAGAAAATAGTATAAGCGGCAATTTTTGCTTAGCAAAGGCAGTTTATCACAATTTTGGCACCTTTGCATAAAATGTAGCAGACATACTTGGAGTAATACTAATTCTTAATCATCTTACAGACAACTTTGCAAAAATCCTGCACTTATTGCTTCGTCATGCCGTCTTGCTATATCGCATACAGCTGCGGCGGCTTTCCTCGCACTAAACGCAGCCTTTTCGCAAATTTGTCTGCAATCTGATTAAGAAACAGTATAAAGCACGCCAAAGCTGTCAAATATAACAGAAAGGAAAACATTTAAGATATGCAAAGTCAAATGCAATATAACCGCCCCTGTGAAAACAATTCATGCAAGAATTTCCGTCTCGGTTACGCTTATGTGCCTTTTCAGGAATGTGTGGGAAAGGTTTATTCACCGGAAAGGGCTTTAAAGGAAGGAACAATCTTCCCCGAGCTTAATATTACCATAGGAGAATATGAAAGGGGGCTTTATGATGGCAGGTAACAGTCAAAGCTGCTGCAAGCTTTTGCAGGCGGTAGACGAAGCGTCTTTTTATATGCAGGATTTAAAGCTTTATCTTGACACTCATCCCAACGACGCCGTTGCCATTGAGATGTTCCAAGAAGCCACAAAGCAGTACAAAGCCTGCAAGGAGGCTTTTGAAAACAGCTGCTATCCTCTTCAGGCAAGCGGCGCAACAAACGATAACTGTTGGGATTGGCTGATGGGTACTTGGCCGCCTAAGAGCTTGTAAGAGGAGGTATGATAAATGTTTATTTTTGAAAAAAGAACACAGATTCCTGTAAGGATAAATAATAAGAACCCTAAGCTGGCGGGGATCATTTTGAGTCAGTACGGCGGACCTGACGGCGAATTGTCCGCTTCGCTGCGCTATTTGTCGCAGAGGTTTACTATGCCGGATAATATGGGTATCGGGCTTTTGACGGATATAGGTAGTGAAGCCTCAGAAATGGAGTTTTCTGAGGCTTCAGTCTTTTTGGGAGATTCACTTTGTGAATCTCCTGCGTTTACTAAAGCCCCCGTAACGCCCTTTGCTACCGTAAAGCTCCACTTATGCGGCAGCATCTTCAAATAAACATCTATGTGGTTTTTATCGTTGATTACCATCTTGTCGAGTATCTGGGTATAGT
>CANEHP010000084.1 GCA_947427325.1 uncultured Clostridia bacterium
ATATTCATACCTTTATTTTACCACTTTTTTCAAAAAAGTAAATGCTGTTGCCCTGCAAAATTTATCAAAAGTATTGACATTCCGAAAAAAATGTGTTAGAATAATTCAGCCGCTTGTGTAGGGCTTTTTTAAGTGTGTTATTTTGTAAATTTTTATGCAGAAGAAGCGCCGCCTTTTCCGAATAGGGATAGGGGAAACCTCCCCCGAGCAGTTTTGCCTTTAAAATGTCAAACTGCTTAACACAGCGAGTATAGGAAAGAAGGTATATAACTATGTACGCAGTAATCGAAACCGGCGGAAAACAGTACCGCGTAAACGAAGGCGATGTAATTTTTGTTGAAAAGCTCGGAGTTGAAAGCGGTGAAGTTAATTTCGACAAGGTAGTAATGGTAGGTAAGGACGACGGTGCGGTAGTAGGCACTCCCTATGTTGACGGCGCAACCGTTACGGCTTCCCTTTTAAAGAACGGCAAGGGCAAAAAAATCAGCGTATTTACCTACAAGCCCAAAAAAGGCTCTAAGAGAGCTAAGGGTCACAGACAGCCTTACAGCCAGGTAAAGATCGAATCCATCAAAGCTTAAATTTTCTAATATGGTAAAGGCAAATTTCTACCGTAAAAACGGTATTTATTGCGGATTTATCATTTCGGGACACGCAGGCGGGCAATACGGACAGGATATCGTATGTGCAGGAGTAAGCTCTGCGGTAATGCTGACAGTTAATACTGTCACCGATTTTTTTTCAAGTGACGCCGATGTTAAAATACAGGAAAATAAGGTGGGCTTAAGGCTTAACAATCCGCAAAAGGACAACAATGCAAGGTCGTTGATTTTTTCCTTGGAAAACCATTTAAAAATGCTTTCCGACGAATACGGCGGTATAAGAGTTGTTGTTACAGACAGTTAATAAGGTTTTTGGAAAGGAAGATTATTATGTTGAAATTAAATTTACAGTTTTTCGCTCATAAAAAAGGTATGGGTTCTACAAAGAACGGTCGTGACAGCCAATCCAAGAGATTAGGCGTTAAGCGTTCCGACGGTCAATATGTTCTTGCAGGCAACATACTTGTAAGACAAAGAGGAACTAAAATTCATCCCGGAAATAATGTTAAGAAGGGTTCTGACGATACTCTCTTTGCCACCATCGACGGTAAGGTTAAATTTGAGCATTACGACAAGGATCGTAAGCAGGTTAGCGTTTACGCTGCCGACTGATTGTATTTAAGGGCATATTGCTCTTAAATGTATGACTGCATCTGCGGTGTATATGTTAATATAATAGCTTGCACTGCAATTATTTTTTGTTTATTTAGGGGCTGTAAAAAACTACCCGTTAAAAAATGAGTTTAATAAAGTTTCCGTCCGGAGAATTTCGCTTGTGAAATTCTCAAACCTTTCTTCAAAGGGCGGCAGGTTTCCAAAGGGCGGCGCCCTTTGGTCGCCCTCCGCAGAGGGCGAAACTCTCTAAGACCATCGACGCTCCGCAAGGGGTAGAATTTATGAGTTTTGCTTTGCAAAACTCGAAAAACAGCCCGGCGGGCTGTTTTTCAGGAGGGGACGCCCTGCACGAGAGGGCGTCCTCTGTTTTTGTTTTATCGGTGCATTGTCCCGCCGGGATATCCTCGCACGACAGAGTTTTTACAACCCCTTTTAATTGTATTCATTATTCGCACTATTTTATCCGTAACGCTGTGGTATATTCTAATTGCAGTGCGGCAAAACTATTTACTTAAATACCATGTTTTTATAATTTGGAGAGGTTAAGGTCTTATGTTTGTAGATATAGTAAAAATTTCACTGAAAGCAGGCGATGGCGGAAACGGCGCCGTCAGCTTTTATCGTGAAAAATATGTTGCGGCAGGAGGTCCTGACGGCGGAAACGGCGGCAGAGGCGGCTCAATTTTATTTAAAGCGGACAACAACCTTTCCACCTTAATTGATTTCAGGTATAAAAGGAAATACACAGCTCAAAACGGTGAAAACGGCAGAGGAAAAAGATGCAGCGGCAAAGCCGCTCCCGATACAATTATATCCGTTCCGAAGGGCACGGTTATAAAGGACAGCCATACAGGCAGAATAATAGCCGATGTTTCGGGTGACGAACCCATAGTTATTGCAAAAGGCGGTGCAGGCGGCAAAGGCAATATGAACTTTGCCACTCCCACAAGACAAATTCCCCGATTTGCAAAGCCCGGATATCCGGGTGAAAAGCTTGACGTTACCCTTGAATTAAAGCTGCTTGCAGACGTGGGACTGGTAGGCTTTCCTAATGTGGGAAAATCCAGTTTAATAAGCGTTGTAAGCGCAGCAAAGCCGGAAATTGCCAACTACCCTTTTACAACTATTACTCCTGTTTTAGGTGTGGTTAAGGTTAATGAAAAGTCCTTCGTTATGGCGGATATCCCCGGACTGATAGAAGGGGCAAGCGAAGGAGTCGGTTTAGGTCATGCATTTTTGCGCCATGTGGAAAGATGCAGGCTTATTCTCCACATAGTCGATGTATCGGGCATTGAAGGCAGAGATCCCAAGGAGGATTATAAAAAAATCAACTTAGAGCTTGCAAATTTTTCAAAGGAGCTTGCGGACAGACCTCAGATAGTTGCCGCAAACAAAGCGGATATTGCCACAAAAGAGCAAATTGAGGAATTTAAGGCATTTATTGAAGGAAATGGTCTTCCCTTCTTTGTTATATCCGCTGCTACCTCCACGGGAACGGAAAAGCTTATGGAAGCAGTTGCCGCCGAGCTTGACAAGCTTCCGCCTGTTTTAAGATACGAGCCTGAGCCTTTAACGCAGTCAGAGCTTGACCAAATCGAGCAGGAAAAGCACACCTACAAGGTTGAAAAGCTTGATGACGGTATTTTTGAGGTTACGGGCGAATTTCTCCTTCCTATACTTAATTCTGTCAACATGGAGGACTACGAAAGTATTCAGTATTTACAGCGTGTGCTTCGTTCAAGCGGAATTATTGACGAATTGGAGAAGCAAGGGGTTCAGGAAGGCGACACAGTTTCGATATATGACTTTGAATTTGATTATGTCAGGTAAAATATGAGAATATTGACAAAAGAAGAGGCAAAAGAATACAGCCCCACCGCTCTTGCCTTTTACGGCGACTGCGCATGGGAAAGCTTAGTAAGGCGAGCATTGCTTGAGAAAGGAAATGCGCCTTCAAAAAAGCTTCATTCCCGTTCCGTGGAAATGGTAAGGGCTTCTTTTCAATCTGATGCAGTTGCTGTAATAGAAAATATGCTTACAGAAGAAGAATCGGATATTTTTAGGAGAGGAAGAAACGCAACAGGCACTTCCGTTCCAAAATCATCTAATCCGAAAGACTATCATCGTGCAACAGGTTTTGAAGCGCTGTTCGGATATTTATTCCTGATAGGTGAGTATAAAAGAGCAAATGAACTGTTTGAGGTAATCTGGAATGAAAAACAAGAAAACAAATAAAAATGAAAAAGGGAACAAACAAAATTTGACTTCTCAAGAAAGAAAAGCCTCTGTTAAACGATGGATCATTGACCTTATTCTGATATTATTCGGCAGCATAGTATATTCTGCCGGCATACACTGCTTTTCAGCTCCCAACAATATAGCGCCCGGGGGAGTTGCGGGTATTTCAACACTTATAAGCTCGATTACAGGTAAGGATAATATAATCGGTCTTTTATACGGTGTCATCAATGTTCCTTTGGTGATTGTCGGTCTTGTTTTCTTAGGAAAGAAGCTGATGATAAAAACCTTGATTTCCGTTGCGATAGTTACCTTTTCCACAGACTACGGCTTAGCCTTTTTACCTGTCTACAAGGACGGAGATCCTCTTTTGGCCGCTATTTTTGCAGGCGTTTTATTCGGAATCGGGTTAGGAATCATCTACCTTCGTGAAGGCACATCAGGCGGCACAGATATTATTAACAAGCTAATAAACAAAAAATATCCCCATATCAGCTTGGGTGCAGCAATGTTAGGAACAGACGCTGTAATAATATGCGCTTCAATGTTTGTTTTCGGAACTATAGAAGCAGGTCTTTACGCAATAGTTGCAATTTTTATTTGCAGCAAGGTAATGGATATGATTTTATATGGCAGTTACGAAGGAAAAATGCTGCTTATATTCAGTGAAAAATACGAGGATATTTCAAATTTTATAATGAACGACTTAAAAAGAGGAATAACATGGCTTAAGGGCGAGGGTGCATATTCAAGGCATGAAAAGCATGTTATCTGCTGCGCGGTTCATAAAAGCGAATATTCAAAAATAAAGCGTAAGGTTAAGGAGATTGACCCAAAGGCTTTCATAATCATTTCAAGCGTAGGCGAGGTTTTAGGTGAAGGCTTTCAGTCAAATCAATAAAACTAATTTAATATATAAAATCAGAAAAGGAGAGTATTTATGTCAGGACATTCTAAATGGAGTACCATTAAAAGAAAAAAGGGCGAGAAAGACGGCGCAAGAGCCAAGATTTTCACCAAAATCAGCCGTGAAATCATTGTCTGCATAAAGGAGCACGGTGCAGATCCCTCCAGCAACTCTAAATTAGCCGCCCTTATTTCCAAAGCAAAAGCCAACAATATTCCCAATGACAACATTGACCGCCTTATAAAAAAAGCGGCAGGCGAGGGAGATAAAAACAACTACGAAAACTGCGTATACGAGGGCTACGGTCCTAACGGTGTTGCGGTAATTGTAGACTGTCTTACCGACAACCGCAACCGCACCGCAGGCGAAATAAGACATTATTTTGACAAGTTCGGCGGAAACTTGGGAACAACAGGCTGTGTAAGCTTTATGTTCAGCTTAAAGGGAATTATTGTTTTGGATAACGAGGACGAGAATATAGACGAAGATAAGGCTATGGAGGATATTCTTGAAGCAGGCGGAGACGACTTTTCCTTTGAGGAAGGCTGCGTAGAAATCACCACAGAGCCTAATTCAGTAACCGAAATTGCCGAAAACCTTGCCAAGAAAGGTTACAAGGTTCTTTCCGCAGAGGCGGAGCAGGTTCCTTCCACTTATGTTACACTTACCGATGAGGAACATTTAAAGAAAATGAATCTTCTTCTTGAAGCGTTGGACGATAACGATGATGTTCAGAATGTTTGGCATAACTGGGAAGAAAACTGAAGCTGTTATGTTACATATTACGCCGCAGAACAATATTCTGCGGTTTCGTTTTATAAAATCTATGTTTATTATCAATCATTGATTGAATTTCATACAACGAATTTGTCATTTACTTATCTTAATTATCATGATATACTGTGATTACACCGGTGAAATAAAGTTTAATGATAATTAAAGAAAGGAAATGTTATGGAACTTCAAATTGGTGAAAAAATCAAGTACCTGCGCAAAAAAACCAGCCTTACTCAGGAGGATTTGGCAAATGCCCTCGGAATTACCTGTCAGGCAGTTTCTCGCTGGGAATTAAACGCCGCATATCCTGATATGGAGCTGATTCCTGCCATTGCAAATTACTTTGGAATCACTATTGATGAATTGTTCGGCTATGAATATGACCGAAAGAAAAAAATTGATGAGATAATTGAAAAGATAGACAAGTTTAATATTAAATCAAGAAGTGACGATGATTGGATAGAAAAATGTCTGCTGATACTTCGTGAAGGAATTGCTGAATTTCCCCAAAACGAAAAACTGCTGATTACTCTTGCAGACACACTTTCGGAAGCAGGGTGGAGAAAATACGGAGAACGGGTGTATTATGATGATGACGGATATATACGTCACGACTTTGACAAACATAAAACAAACAACTATTGGTTAGAGGCAGTCAAAATATGCGAAAGTCTTATCAGAACTACAAACGATAATGCAATATCCATGAAAGCAGCACGAATACTTGTAATGCTTTACTGCAATTTAGGCGAGTATGAAAAAGCCGTTTCCTTTGCCGAACTTACGCCATCCCTCTCAAATTCCCGCGAAATAATGCTTTCAGCCTCATCGGACGGAAAAAACAAGGCAGAGTACACGGGAAATGCACTTTTGAAATTAGCAATGGAATTCTCCGAACAGCTTATACAAGGGCTTATGATCAATATTCACAATTATGAAAGCGATTTGCCTATTGAAAAAATCAATGGGTTGATCTCCCTGTTTTATCTAATTTGTGAGGACGGAAATTTCGGAGAATATCATGGAGAGTTAATAAAACTATACCTGTATTTATCGAGAATTCAGTGGGAAAGAGGTTATCACGATGACGCATTTTCCTCTCTTGACAATGCGCTGGAACAAGCTAAAAAGCTTGAAGCCCTGCTTGACGGCAAAGAGCACTATTTTACTGCGGCTTTGGTTTCACATGTAAAATGCAAGACCGGAAATCCTACAACAATTACCGATTCACTACCCGATGATTGGCCTTTTTGGCAAATGCCGGATTGTTCAACGGTTGAAAAAGAAATTAAAGCAGATCCAAGGTGGGCAGAATGGACAGAAAAAGCAAGGAAATAATTTATAACGCAAGTCCAACTCGTACTAACTTTCAATCATAGTTATACTTTAACAATAATTTAGTACAAAAGCGGTTAGTGCCTTTAAAACGCACCAACCGCTTTTATATTTAATTACAAACTCTCATAACCGTCACTAACAGCAACCATTCTGTCCAAATCCCGATAAAAACGCATCTTAAATGTGTCAGCCGCAGTTTTATTCTTCCCTATTAACAATGCTTCTCGATCCACATCTCAATAGTATCATTGATAATATTAAGGGTTCTGATTCTTCCGTACTTCTTGTCGTTATTCTCAATAATATGCCAGGGAGCGAAATCGGTAGAGGTCTTTTGGAGCATCTCATTAACCGCAGCCTCATACTGATCCCATTTATCCCTGTTGCGCCAGTCCTCATCTGTTATTTTCCAACGCTTTTCGGGAGTAGTCATACGGTCATTAAAGCGGCGCAGCTGTTCTTCCTTGTCAATATGCATCCAAAACTTAAGTACCAAAATTCCGCTTTCAAAAAGGTTATTCTCAAATTCGTTAATTTCCTGATAAGCGGCTCTCCAACGCTTTTCTTCGGTTATTCCCTCTACCCTTTCAACCATAACTCTGCCATACCATGTTCTGTCAAATATTGCCACGTGACCCGTCTTGGGAATATGCTGCCAGAAACGCCATAAATAGTGACGGTTAAGCTCATAAGGCTCAGGCGCAGCGATAGGTACGGCTTCAAATCCTCTCGGATCAAGTGCGGAGGCAATTCTGCGTATAGTGCCGCCCTTTCCTGCGGCGTCCCAGCCCTCAAAACAAATAACCACGGGGAGCTTTAAGGCATACAAACGCTGATGGAGCTTAGCCAAACGCTTTTGCTGTTTTTTAAGCTCCTCGCTGTAAATATCCTCACTTAATGATTTATTAAGATTTACCAAGGATAAAGGCGCTTTAGTTGCCATTGTAAATATTTCCTTGGGAATTTTCCTCTTTGGCATCTCGCCTATGGATAAAGGACGGTTCATCAGCTTGTCGTCAACGGCCGTAATTATTGTTTTAAAGGCCTCGCATACGGTGCGGTATTTATTATCGGCGTTTATAACCACCCAAGGAGCATATTCCGTATTTGTATATTCAAGCATTTTATCATACTGCACAAAATACTTATCATAATTTCTGTTGCGCTTTAAGTCCAAATCGGTAACACGCCAATTTGTGCTTTTACTGTCAAGTAATTTTTTAAAACGACGCTTTTGTTCACTGCCGTCAATCTGTAAAAATATTTTAATAATTAAATATCCGTCATCAGTAAGCTGCCGCTCAAAGACATTCGCCATATTCATTCTTTCAATAGCTTCCTCTTCGGTAATGCCGTTTTCCAAAACAGCAGGCACTATCTCCTGATACCAGCTTCTGTCAAGAATACACAGCTTTCCCTTTTCGGGTATATTATTCCAGAATCTGTGCATAATAGGCATGCGTTTTTCCGCATCGGTAGGCTTTACAGTGGAATAAACCTTGTAAGAACGGGGGTCAAGGCAATTAATTGTTTTGCCGATAACATAGCCCTTTCCCGATGCGCCCCAGCCTTCAAAGACAATTATAACAGGCAGCTTTTTTTCCTTAATTTCCTGCTCTAATTTTCTCATACGAACCCGTAACGCTTCCGCTTGCGCCTTGTAGGTTTCTTTATCGTCAATAAAAACTTCCCTTTGAATAATTCTGTCTAACATTGCAGTAATCCTTTCAATGAAATATCCTTACTTATCCAAAAAAGCCGGCAAAGATGTCGGCTTTTTAGTCTCTAAATCATAGATAAATGAATTAAACTGACGCACGTTTTCCTACGAAAACGGGATATGTCTCTGTTCCGCCTATGCTGCGGTAATTTCCGATGAGAACCTGTTTATCGGTAATAACATAGTTCATCTCACACTTTTCACCCACAACGGTGTCCTGCATAAGAATGCAGTTTCTTACCACAGCGTGCTTTCCCACCTTAACGCCTCTGAAAAGTACGCTGTTTTCAACAGTACCCTCAATCATACATCCGTCTGCAACAATGGAATTTCTGCACTTTGCGTCAAGACCATACTTTGCGGGAGCTTCGTCACGAACCTTTGTGTATATGGGATCATCGCCGTTAAACAGCTCCTTGCGAACATTGGGATTCATAAGCTCCATATTTGTGGAGAAATAAGTCCTAATGCAGTCGATCTGAGCAGTGTAGCCGTCAAAGCGATAGCCGAAAATATTAAGCTCAGGCAGCATATGCTGAAGAACATCAACCTCAAAGCTGTACATATTTTTTCCTGCTTTTTCGATTACAAGATTCTGCAAAAACTCCTTTTTCATAACGAACATATTAAGACTTACATTATGCTCGCCGCTGATTTCGGGACGAACAAGAACATCATAAATTTTTCCCTGATCGTTAACGCTTAACAGGGTTTTCGTCTTTGAACGCTCGGAATCACAAACCATCTTTGTATAGACAACAGTAATGTCTGCGCCTGTCTCCTCGTGATTTTCAAGTACCTTTTTAAAATCAAGATTGCATATAACATCGGTGTCGCTGATAAGAACATAGTCGGCGTCGGAATAGCGAAAAAAGTCAAGTACACCGGACAAAGCTTCCAGTCTTCCTCTGTAAAGACCGCCGTTAATGTGTCCGTAAGGAGGCAGGAGATGAAGTCCGCCGTTCTTTCTTGACAAATCCCACTCTGCGCCTGAGCCTAAGTGATCTATCAAGGATTGATAGTTAGCCTTTGTAATTTCGCCAACGGTATTGATCCCGCTGTTTACCAT
>CANEHP010000085.1 GCA_947427325.1 uncultured Clostridia bacterium
CCACAAAATTTGCTCGAAAATCTGCGCACCATTCCTATGAGAACAAGTTCTAAAACACTCCCTTTTGCAAAAATCCTATATTATTTTGTTTTGAGGTATATATTATTTATAGCACTTGGTTTTAAAAATGTCAAGCGGACCGCCGCTTGTTTTTATACCAATCCCTTTTTTAATCCACGTAGTACCCACAGTTTAAAAAGGGATTGGTATAAAAACACTAATCCGCCGGTTTTAAAAGGGATTAGTATTAGACAGCGCCAAAGCAGCAGGGCATATCCGAGTCCGTTTCCTTTTTCCGAAAACAGATTTCGCTTCAAATGATAATTCGCCACTGTAAAGCCATTGTAATTCAGTTTATATGTGTGGTATTGTTATGATGGGAAATTTGAACGGGGAATTTTAGGGTTCTCGGTTCAAAGCGATACATCGTAATTGTCCTAAAAAAATTAAGGAGGAAAATAATGTTCGGTTTTGGTAAAAGGGTAAGCAGGGAGATTTTCGAGGGCGCTGCCTTAGGCGGCTCTATGACCGATACTGAGTTTCTGGAAAGGGAAATTGAGCAGTGGCGGGAAAGTCCCAATCGGCAGATGATGATTACGGGACAGCTTTACTATGAAGGGGAGCAGGATATACTCTTACGGAAAAGAACCGCTATCGGACAGGGCG
Organism: uncultured Clostridia bacterium; assembly: GCA_947427325.1. GTDB lineage: Bacteria > Bacillota > Clostridia > Oscillospirales > Ruminococcaceae > Ruminiclostridium_E. The sequence goes on from CANEHP010000085.1 coordinate 667, forward strand.
GCAGGCTTGAGGAAATCGAAAATCTGCCCAATAACCGTGTTGTGGATAACCAATATGCAAAGCTTGTAAATCAAAAGGCTGACTATCTTTTAGGTCAGCCTTTTGTTGTGCGGGGAGATAATGCCGAGTATGTTAAGCTGCTGAAAAGGGTTTTTAACAAAAGCTTTATGAGGCTTCTTAAAAATGCGGGCAAGGGGGCGCTGAATTGGGGCGTCGCCTGGATTTATCCTTATCTTGATTTTAACGGGGAAATTTGTTTTAAGCTTATTCCCGGATATGAGCTTATTCCGTTTTGGAGGGACAGCGAGCATACAAGGCTTGATAAGGCGGTGCGCATTTACAGGGTCTGCGGCTATGAAGGGAAAAAACCCGTGGTGATTGAAAAGGCGGAGGTATATACCGCCGAGGGAGCGCAAAGGTTTGTGCTGGAAAAGGGCAGGCTTATTCCCGATACTGCGGGCGGTGAGAAAATCCCTTATGTAAGGGGATGGAAGCGGGGTAAAAGCGGCAGACTCGGTTACGGCAGAGTTCCTCTTATTCCCGTTAAGTACAATGAAAGTGAAATTCCGCTTATAAAAAGGGTTAAGTCCTTGCAGGACGGTATAAACGCTTTGCTTTCGGATTTTCAGAATAATATGCAGGAAGATCCACGCAATACAATTCTTATTTTAAAGAATTATGACGGTACAAATTTAGGCGAGTTCAGAAAAAATTTAGCTTTGTACGGGGCGGTTAAGGTCAGGTGCGATTCGGATTCCCAAGGGGGAGTTGAGACGCTGGAGGTTAAGGTTAATGCGGATAACTATAAGGCGGTGCTGAATTTATTCAAGCAGGCGCTTATTGAAAACGGAATGGGCTTTAACAGCATGACCCTGCGCAGCGGCGGAAGCTCTCTTTCCAATCCCAATCAGCTTGATATTATGTCTATGTATACCGATATTGACCTTGACGCCAATGAAATGGAAATGGAGCTTCAGGGGGCTTTTGAGGATCTGTTGTACTTTATTAACGGTTATTTTTCCTTTATGGGCTTTGGGGATTTTGAAGGCGAAGATGTTGAGATTATTTTTAATCGGGATATGCTGATCAATGAATCCGAGGCTATCGACAACTGCATCAAATCTCTCGGCTTGCTTTCGGAGGAAACCGTGGTGGCGCAGCATCCCTGGGTTAACGAGCCTTTGAGGGAAATGGAGAGAAGAAAGAAGCCTTGCAGGTCGGATAATAATTAGGATAGTGATATGGGCAGTTTTAAAAGGACCGAGTCAAGGGACTGAAAAAATTTAGGAGGAAATTATGAAAGGAATAAACAAAAACATATTTGATGTAAACAATACTGCGGAAAAAAGCGCTGAGAGCAAGGCGGCTGCGGAAGAAGCGCAGGCGGTCGAAGCGTCGGAGATGGCTTTTGATGTGGGAGAAAATTCCGAGGAGATCTTTGATAACAGAGAAAATAATAACAGAGAAAATAGTAACAGAGAAAATAGTAACAGAGAAAATAGTAACAGAGAAAATAGTAACGGAGAAAAAGATAACATAGAAAATTCGGATGAGAAAAGCTCTCTTGAATCGGAAATTATAAGATTAAAGGAAGAAAGCCTTCGTCAGAAATCCGAATTTGAAGCGGCAATTAAGGAGCTTAAGATTAAAAGCGCCGTTTTGGAAAGACTGTACGGCGAGGGGGCAAAAAATCCCAAGCTTTTGTTAAGGCTGATTGATACTTCGGGGGCTGATTTTGATGAAAAGGGCAGTCTTGTGGGGATTGACGAGCAGATAGACAGCTTGAAAAACAGCGAGGGGTATTTATTTGGCGGATACGGCGCAGCTTCCGCGGGGTGTTTTCGTCCCGAGGAGGCGGGGGATTTTTCCGAGACCTCCAAGGCGGATTTTTCTCATATGACTTATTCACAGGTGTTAAGGGCTTTGGGAAAGTGAGAACATACTCTCAAGCATTTTCGCAAGTGTTAAGGGCTTTGGGAAAGTGAGAACATACTCTCAAGCATTTTCACAAGCGTTAAGGGCTTTTGGGAAGGTGAGAACATACTATCAAGCATTACGGCTTTTTTGAAAGGAAGTGAAGAAATATAAGATTATTTTAAAGGGCGGCGGGGCGGTGAATTTTTTGGTTAAAAGGACTTTGGGCGGTATACTTTTGATACGGTCCTTAAGGCAGCGCCGCATATTTTCGTGCGGTACTGCTTTTTCTGATTTTTTATGAAAGGAAGTTAATTATGGCAAAATTTGATTCAAAAAGCTTTAATCCGCAGGCCTTTGGGGCTTATGTGGAGCGTATTCCCAATGTTAAGAAAAACGAGCTGGCAGGCTCCGGAGCTGTAGGAGGCTGTGAAAATGCCAAGAATGCGCTTTCAAGTCAGACAGGCTCTCTTTACTGCCGTATTCCCTATTCCGACAGGATAAGCGGCTCTACTTCTCAAAATAATGACGGCAACACCGATATTACCTCTTCCGGCACTTCTTCCTATGAACAGGGCTTTGTGGTAGCTTCACGCATGGACAGCTGGACCGAGCGCTCCTTTAGCAGAAATATTACCGCAGGCGTGGATTTTATGGACGCTGTGGCGGGACAGATAGGAGATTACAAGCAGCAGGTCAAGCAAAATATTCTGCTCTCTATGCTAAAGGGCGTTTTTTCTATGAAAACCGAGGGCGGCGACTTTAAGGCTAAGGCTGCCAAGGAATTTATTGAAAAGCATACCTTTGATATTTCCGAAAATACGGGCGAGGACGCCTTTGTCAGAGGGGATTCCCTTAACAAGGCTATTCAAAAGGCCTGCGGCGATAACAAATCGGTGTTCAGTCTTGTTATTATGCATAGCGAGGTGGCCACCAATCTTGAAAATTTGCAGCTGCTGAAATATCTTACCTACACTGATAAGGAGGGTATTACAAGAGATCTTGCCATGGGTTCATGGAACGGCAGAACGGTGCTTGTGGACGACAGTATGCCTGTTGAAGAGGTTGACGGCGAGAATGTCTACACTACTTATATTTTGGGCAGAGAGTCTGTTGTGCTGGATAATATCGGCGACTTTGTGCCTTACGAAATGAGCAGAGACGCAAGAACCAACGGCGGCGAGGATACTCTTTATGTTCGTGACCGCTATATCTGCGGAGTTGACGGTATCTCCTTTGAAAAACCCGACAGCTTAACAGGTTCGGCTTCCAATGAGGATTTGGAAAACGGTGAGAATTGGTGCATTATCAATGATGGTGTTAAAACTATTCCTCATAAGGCCATTGCCGTTGCGAGAATTATTTCCAAGGGCTGACGCAGGCGCAGCGCCGGTTATTTAAAGGAGGCGAAGGGGTGTACGGTTTAACAAAGGAAAGATTAGAGGCCTTTGGGTACGAATTAAAAAAAAGCGATGAAGGTTTATTGAAGACGTCGGTGAGCAGGGCGGAAAGAACTGTTAAAAACAGGTGCTGTATTGACGAAATTCCGGGCGAGCTGCTGGATATTACCGTAGATATGGCGGCCGGTGAATTTTTAGCGGCGAAAAAGGCGCTTTGTCCCGAGGATATTGGCTGTGTCGATTTAAATGCGGCGGTCAAGCGTATCGAGGTGGGAGATACCAACACCATTTTTGCAGTAGGCGAGGGCAGTTTGACCGACGAGCAGAGATTTGACATTTTTGTGGAGCACCTTTTAAATTACGGCAAAAATCAGCTTAGCTGTTTTCGGAGGGTGATATGGTAACGGATTACGGTAAGGTGAGAAGAATTATTGAAAAGGCTTATGAGGGGGCTTGTACGGTGGTGGAGTACAGAGATACCGAGGATAAGGACAGCGGCATTAAACGCAATAAAGAGGTTATTGTGGCCGAAAATCTGCCCTGCAAGCTTTCCTTTGAGTTAAACTACCCTTCCGAGCAAACCGATACCGTTTCGGTTATCTCTCAAAGAGCAAAGCTTTTTATTTCGCCTGAGGTCAATATTAAAAACGGCTCTAAAATTATCGTCGAGCAGTACGGGAAAAGGGCCGAATACTGCTGCTGCGGTGAAACGGCGGTTTATCCCACTCACAGAGAGATAAGGGTAACGCCTTTTATTAAATGGGCTTGATTTTGGCTTGCAAAAATTTCTTGGAGGTGAGAGGTTTGGCTTATTCGGGCAACGATGAGCTTATTGCGGCTGACGGTGTTATTTCGGCTTTGGGTAAGGCTTTGAGAAAAGAATTCGGAGAGGGCTTTTCGGTTTATGACGAGGAAGTGAAGCAGGGGGTTGTTACGCCTTGTTTTTTTATTTGCTGTGCAGAAAACAGGGAAAGACAGTTTTTAGGCTCAAGGTATTTTTGTGAGAGAAAATATTTGATTAAATATTATCCTAAAAGCTCCGACAGAAAGAAGGCCGAATGCGACGAGGTCTTAAAGAGACTTTTCGACTGCCTTTTATGGATTGACGACAAGGGACAGACTTTAATGGGCAGGAAGATGAGCGGAAAATATGAAAAGGGTGCGCTCGGGTTTTTTGTGAATTACGATATGTTTTTATACAGGCGGGAGGATAAAACACTTATGGGAGAGCTTTCGCAGAATACCACGGCAAAAGACCGCAGGGGCGCAGAAGGGAGATGAATTATGCAGGATTCGGAGAAGGAAAAAGGGTCGGAAGGAGTACTTCAAAATTGTCCTAAGGAAAATCCTGAGGAAGTAAGCGAAGAGCGGAACAATACCGATAAGGCAGAAGCTTCCCAAGTCTTAAGGAATAAAAAGGCTGTGGACGCAGCAAAGCTTTCTCAAGGTTATACCAAGGCACAGCTTATTGCCTCAGAGCGTTTTTCGGGAAAAAGGGACGCTTTGTCGGCGCTTTTATCGGAGGAGGAAGAGTATTCTGTTTTTGACGCGGAAAAGGTTATTGAAAAATTTATGAAAGGGAAGGTAAATTAACATGGCATTAGGCGGAGGAACTTTTACATTACAAAATAAGGAGCTGCCCGGCGCATACATCAATTTTGTGTCGGCGGCAAATGCAAACGCCGCTCTTTCGGAAAGAGGGATTTGCACAATGCCCCTGGAGCTTGACTGGGGTGTTGAAGATCGGGTTTTCGAGGTTTCAAGCGAAGATTTTCAAAAGAACAGCTCGGAGCTTTTCGGCTATGATTACGGCGACCGCAGGCTTAAGGGTCTTAGGGATTTGTTTCTTAATGCAAGGACATTGTACGCTTACCGCATCAACGGCGGCGGGGCCAAGGCGGCTAACGATCTGGCGGAGGCTTTGTACAGCGGCGTCAGGGGCAACGATTTAAAGATTTCCGTTGCCGTCAATGCCGATGATGAAAAGCTTTTTAATGTAAGCACCCTTCTCGGCACTGTGGAGGTTGATGTGCAGACGGTGGCAAGTGCGGAGGAGCTTATTCCCAATAAATATGTTAAGTGGAAGGAGGGAATTGCTCTTTCCGCTGCTGCGGCTTTGCCCTTGGTTGGCGGTAAAAACGGAGAGATTAATGGCGAAAATTATCAGGATTATTTGGATAAGATTGAGTCTTACAGCTTTAACATTATGGGGGCGGCTGTTACAGATGAAACCGTGAAGGCTTTATTTGCTGCATTTAACAAGCGTATGCGCGAGGAGATGGGCGTTAAGTTTCAGCTTGTGCTTTATCGCTATGCGGCGGATTACTTCGGCGTAGTCAATGTTCAGAACGAGGCGTATGACGAGGACTTCGGCGAGTCGGCTCTTGTTTATTGGACTGCCGGCGCATTGGCAGGCTGCGAGGTTAACAGAAGCGTGCAGAACAAGGTTTATGACGGTGAATTTTCCGTTGATACAAGCTATACTCAGACCGATTTAAGAAAGGCGGTTAAGAGCGGCAAATTTATCTTGCACAAGGTTGGCTCTGATGTAAGAGTATTGGCGGATATTAACAGCCTTGTGACAGTTTCCGATACTCAGGGTCAGGTGTTTACGGAAAATCAGACGGTGCGTGTTATGGATCAGATCGCCAATGATATTGCGGTATTGTTCAACACTAAATATCTTGGCGTTGTACCCAACGACAAGGCGGGCAGGGTTTCGTTATGGTCGGATATTGTCAAGCACCATCAGCAGCTTGGCGAAATCGGCGCTATAGAGAATTTTTCCGACAGCGATGTTTCGGTTCGGCAGGGAAACAGCAAGAAGAGCGTGGTTGTCACCGATTCCGTAACTGTGGCTAACGCTATGAGCAAGGTTTATATGACCGTTACCGTGGCATAGGGGCAATGAAAGGAGATTTATATTATGGCAAACAATGTGGTTATGAAGGCTAAGGATACGGTTTTTGCGGGACTTGCAGAATGCTTTGTCACTATCGAGGGCAGACGGTATAACTTTATGCAGGCCATTAACTTAGAAGCAAAGTTTGAAAAGAACAAAACCGAGGTGCCTATTTTAGGCAAAACGGGAAAGGGCAACAAGTCCACCGGCTGGAAAGGCACGGGAAGCGCAACCTTTCACTACAACACCTCTGTTTTCCGCCAGATGATGTTAAAGTATAAGGAGACAGGCGAGGACATTTATTTTGAAATTCAGGTTTCAAACGAAGATCCTACCTCTCAGGCGGGCAGACAGACTATGATACTTATAGACTGCAATATCGACGGAGGTATTTTGGCTAAGTTTGACGCTAACGGCGAGTATCTTGACGAGGAGATGGATTTTACCTTTGAGGATTTTAAGATGCCTGAAAGCTTTAATGAGTTGGATGGGTTTGTAACCAATTAAAAAAACAGATAAGTTACTTGACAGCACGAATCTCGGAAACTGATCGTGCTGCGTATTTCTGCCTGAGTTTTCAGGCGGAAATACGCAGTGCGGTTGGAGACAGGAATTATACTAATTCTTAATTAAAATAAGACAAAGCCGGCGGGTGGGGCGTTCCTGATCAAGGAAGTCCCGACGCAGGAATATGCGGATATTTCAAGTCGGGCTGACACAGAGCAGGGACGCCCCGGTCGGTGGATTTGTCTGATTTTTATTAAGATTTAGTATTAGTATTGCTAACTCCTGTAACTCAAGCAGCAACAGAGCGACGGAGGCTTATGGTTTTTTAACCCGAAAAAGCTGCCGAAAACGGTTGTCTTCCGAGTCGTAGATATTTTCCCTTTTCCAAAAATCCCACGCTCTCCTCCCCGAAAATGAAACTCATTTCATCACCGTTTACGCCCCGCAAAACTGTCACAATAGCCAAAACTCCCGAAAAAACTTTGTACCAAACTACCATAGCGGATTCAATTTTTATATGGTAAAATGAAAATGTTGATTATAGACGTTTGCTTCTTTTTCAACACCAAAAGAAAAGAAAGGAGATACATATGCTTAAAATTTCAAACAAGCTTTTCCCGGCGGCACTGGCTGTAATAATGACCATGACAGCCTTCACCGACTACTCTCGGGCAACCGAGAGCGGCAGTGCGTCCGATGTTTCCGATTCAAATTCCGACTGGAGCTACAGCCAGTTTGCCATGGGCGGCGGCGGATATGTTTCGGGCGTTTTTGCCACTCCCGAGGAGGGGCTGTACTATGCGCGAACCGACGTAGGCGGAGCTTACCGCTGGGATAAAGACGAGGGAAAGTGGAAATCGCTTTCTTATAATATAACAGAGGACGATAAGGGACTGTACGGTGTTGAAGGTTTGGCATTCGCTGCCGACGAACCGAAAAGGCTTTATCTTTTGGCAGGCACCGAGTATTTCAGCAACGGAAAAACCTGTGTCATGATCTCCGATGATTACGGCGAGACTTTTGAAACAGTTGACATTTCCGATTATGTCAGAGTTCACGGCAACGGCTATGGCAGACAGAACGGCGAGCGTATCGCCGTTGACCCCGTAAATCCTGATATAGTTTACATCGGGGGCAGATTCGGCGGCCTTATCAAGAGCACCGACGGCGGCAGAACCTGGACCGTGGTGAAATCCTTATCCGACGCTACATCCTTATCCAACGCTACAGATGCAAACGCCACCGACAAAAACGGTATCTGCTCCATAGCAATAGACCCCGATTCCTCCAACGGCTCGGAGTGCACAAGAGTTTATGTGGCTGTATCCAAAAACAATGAGGAAAACGTCTGGGTAAGCAATGACAGCGGCGAAAGCTGGTCGGCCGTGCCCGATCTCCCCAAAGAATTGTATCCTCAGAGAATGAGATTTGACGGTCAAGGCAACCTTCTGATAACCTACGGTGAATTCGTAGGACCTGGAGACATAAACAACAGCGGCGGTATCTGGAGACTTAACATAGCAAGCGGTGCGGTAGAGGATATCAGCCCCATTAAGTGCAGCATCGGCGATGTGGCAGTTGATCCCACCAATCCCGACAGAATGGTGGCAGTGACTGAAAACCACTGGAATTATCAGGGCAGCGTCTCTTGGGGCGATGAGACCATCCCCACGTATGGCGATGAGTTTTTCCGCACCACAGACGGCGGCAGGACCTGGGAGAGCATTAAAGATAAAATGATCAAGACCGACGGCGGTCTCCCTTGGACTGTTAAATACTACTCTATGCACTGGTGCGGC
>CANEHP010000086.1 GCA_947427325.1 uncultured Clostridia bacterium
TTGCAGGCAACAAAATTATGCACGAAAATCTGCATACTGATTTTATGTGAACAAGTTCTAATTTCCGTTTAAAAACAGACAAGGATTTGCAAGGACGACAACGCAGTATTGCGAAAATCGGACCGCAGGGATTGTTTATTTTTAGTCGAGAATTAGTATAAGGAGTTTATACCGATACCTGACCGAAAACAGACGATCTTCGCCTGTTTTCGGTTGGGGATCGGCATTAGTCATTTCTTTTGAAAAACCAACGGCGCTTTTTTCTGCCGCCGTTTTCAGCTTCGGCGTTTTCATTTTCGGCATTTTCATTTTCGCCTTTTTTATTTTCGGCGTTTTCATTATTGCCGTCGCCGATGTTTTCGCTGCTGTCCTCCGTATTTTCGCTGTCTGCGTCATTTTGCGAAAGCTCTTTTTCTTTCCCGCTGTCAATTCCCGCAAAACCGTTTATTTCCGTGTTTTTATCAGACTCGTTTTCTGCCTTTGCTTTTTCCGACGGCTCGGTATCCAAGTCTCCGCAGATTTCGGCATTTCTTTCGGCACTGCCGCTGTTTTTGCTTTCCTTTTCGTTTTCCTTTTCGACTTCCTTTTCGCTTTCCTTTTCTCCGCTGCTGCCGCTCTCGGAATCCCCGTTTACGTTAAAATCACCCAACAGCGCTTCCGCATAATCCTCGGGTATAAAGGGCTGCAAATCGTCTATCTTTTCTCCCACGCCCACCAGCTTTACGGGGATATTCAGCTCGTTTCTTATAGGTATTATTATACCACCTTTTGCCGTTCCGTCAAGCTTTGTGAGAACAATTCCCGAAAGGGCGGCGGCTTCGTTAAACAGCCTTGCCTGATTTACCGCATTTTGTCCCGTGGTTGCGTCTAATACAAGGAGAGTTTCCCTGTCCGAGCCGGGCAGCTTCTGACCTATGATCCTGTCGATTTTTTTAAGCTCGTCCATTAAGTTTTTCTTATTGTGAAGCCTGCCCGCGGTATCTATTATCAGAACGTCATAGCCTTCCGCCGCAGCCCTTGTGCAGGCGTCGTAAACCACCGCAGCAGGGTCTGAGCCTTCTTCACGCTTGACTATATCGACTCCCGCTCTGTCCGTCCACACATTAAGCTGCTCGATAGCCGCCGCTCTGAATACGTCTGCCGCCGCTACCAGCACCTTTTTGCCCTGCGCCTTTAAATTGGCGGCTAATTTTCCCACGGTAGTGGTTTTTCCCGCTCCGTTTACCCCTATCATGGTTATTACGGAGGGAGCGGCGGAAAGCTTTAGGCTGTTATCTCCGCTTACCATTTCGCTTATGATTTTTTTCATAGCTTCAAGCACTTGTACAGGCTCGGTAAGCTTTTCAGCCTTAACCTGCTCACGCAGTCTGTCACAGATCTCAACCCCTGTTTCAACACCCAAATCGGCGGTGATAAGAGTTTCTTCAAGACTGTCAAAAAAATCGCCGTCAATTTTTTTAGCCGAAACGAAAAGCTCGTTCAGTTTTCCCACAAGACTGTCCTTTGTGTTTTTAAGTCCGTTTTTAAGTTTTTCAAATAAACCCAATGCCGTTCTCCTTTTTATTTAAGTTCCAAATCAAATTTATTCAAGCTCCAAATCCAGATCGTCGATAATTTCCTGCCTTAAAAGACGGGAAACTCCCTTTTCCTGCATAAATACGCCGTAAAGCACGTCGCAGCCTTCAATAGTGCCTCTTCTGTGGGTTATTACCATAAGCTGGGTGCTGCCCGAAAAGCGTTTAAGATAGGTTATGTATTTTACAACGTTTACCTCGTCCAAGGCGGCGTCCACCTCGTCAAGCATACAGAAGGGGGTGGGACGGTGCAGAAGTATAGCAAAGTAAATGGTAATGGCGACCATGGTCTGTTCGCCGCCCGAAAGAGAGATAAGGTTTTTTATCAGCTTGCCCGGAGGAGCGGCAAAAATCTCTATACCGCTGTTTAAAACGTCCTCGGGGTCGGTAAGCTCCAAATGTGCGCTGCCGCCGCCGAATACCTCGGCGAAGATACGCTTGAAGTGTTCGTTTATGCTGTTAAAGCCCTCCATAAATCTTGCCTTGATATCGGCTGTGAGATTTTCTATAAGCTTTTCCAGCTCTCTTTTGGATTTTTCCACATCGTTAAGCTGTTCCTTAAGCTCTTTGTATCTTTCGGAAACCTCCGCATATTCCTCGATAGAGGCAAAGTTTACGCTGCCCAGAGCCGTTATCTGCTGCCTTAGCTCGGTAAGCTCGCCCTTTGCGCTTACCATATCCTCGGGAATAACCGCCTGCTGCAATGCTTCCGAGGGAGCTAACTGATATTTTTCCCAAAGTGAAGCCTTTATTCTTTCGCTTTCCTTTTCGGAAGCGGATTTTCTTTCGGCGGCAACTGCCAGCGCATTGGAGAATTTTTCCTTAGCATCCGACTTTTCTCTGATTTCCTTTGAAATTTCGCTTACCCGCTTTTCCAAGCCGTTCATTTGAGAAATAAGCTCCGCGGTTTTATCGCTGCCGCCTTTAAAGCTGTTTTTTAAAGCCTCCGCCGCCTGCTTTTTTTCCTCGATCCGTACCTTAAAGTCCAGGATTTTCTTTTCCTGCTCGTCAATTTGGGCAAGCAGACCGCTGCCGCCCTGCCGCAGCTGCCTTAAGCTTTCCTCGGCGTCGTTTTTTTGTCCTCGGATTCGCTCTATATCCTTATTTAAAGCAAGGCTGTCCATTCCGATTTGGGTAATTTCGTCGCCGATCCTGTTCTTTTCCGACAAACGCTCCTGAATTTTAGAATCCGCCCTTGCGATTTCCTCTGCGATTTTTTCTATATCCTTTTTCGTTTCCTCTAATTTCTCCGAGCATTCCGAAACGGTATCGGCATATTTTTTCATATCCGACCTGCTCTTTTCCAGAAATTCCTCGGCGTTTTCCTGCTGCCGCTCTATTTGTGCGATCATTTCCTTTAAGCCGGATATTTCGGCGGAAACGGCTGCCTCTTCCTTTTCGCAAAGGGTGAGCCGTTCCTTAAAGCCCTCCGTTTCGATAGACATTTTGCCCACCTCTTCCCGAAGAACAGACAGCTCGCTTTCGCCGCCCTTCATCTTTTCGGAAAGCACGGCTGTTTTTTCCTTTAATGAGTCGATTTCCTGATTTCTTGTGATAATTCCCGCCGATTTGCTTACAGAGCCGCCTGTAAAAGAGCCGCCTGCGTTGATGATCTGTCCGTCAAGGGTGACTATTTTGAATTTATATCCGTTTTTCTTTGCGATAACGGTGGCTGTGTCGATATCCTCCACTACTGCGCATCTGCCCAAAATAAATCTTATAATGCTTCTGTATTTTTCGTCGCAGTCCACAAGCTCGCTGGCGATACCTTCAAAGCCTTCTTCGTTTTTAAGGCTGCCGCCGTCCATAAGGCTTCCCTTTATTGACGTCAGGGGCAGAAATGTTGCTCTGCCGCCCCCCGATTCCTTTAAATATCTTATGCAGCGCTTTGCGGTTTCCTCGCTGTTCACGATAATATTCTGCAAAGCTCCGCCCAAGGCGATTTCTATGGCGGTGCCGAGTCTTTTGTCAACCCTTATCACATCTGCCACGGTGCCTTCTATTCCGCCTATTCTGCCCTGCCTTGACGCAGTGATAACGGCTTTGACGCTGGAGGCGTAGCCCGCCATATTTTTTTCCACGTCCGACAAAACGTCAAGCCGCGACTTACTCTGCTGAAATTCAAGTCTCAGCTGTTCAAACTGCTGCTGCTGTTCCTTAAGCTTTGCGCTTTTTGACTCAAGCAGCTTGCCGCAGCCCGTCAGCTTGTTTTGAGCCTCGGATTTTTGTTCGCCTATTTCCGTCAGCCTGTCAGAAAGCTCTCTTCTTTTCGTCCTTAACTCTCTGATTTGCTCTTCCGCCGCTTCAAAGCTTTCTCCCGAGGAGCTTAATGTTTCCTTTAAGCCTTCGATATTCTGCTGTGCGGATTGGAGGGTGAGGGTAAGCCTTGTTTTTTCGGAAAGAAGCTCGCTTTGCTTTTTGTCAAGCTCCTTGTATTCGCTGTCAAGCTCTCGGCTTTCGCCTGACATTTCCGACAGCTGCGCCCCCAGCTCCTTTGTTTTTGCTTCGTTTTGGGCGATCTGCCCTTTCTTTTCCTCTATATCAAAGGCAAATTGCTCTATGCGGCGGCTCAGCTCCTCTGCGCCCTGCTCGCCGTCCTTTATTCTTTGGCGGATTTGGTCTATATTTTCATTGCAGTGAGCAATTTCGTTTTCAAGGACTGCCTGTTCCCTTTCTGCGGCGGCTAACTCGTCTCTTGCCCGTTCGCCTTGTTTTCTTAACTCGTCCTGCCGCACGGTAAGCTCCATTTTCTTTTGGACGATTTCCTCGTTTTCCTGCTCAAGCTGTGCGATTTCTCTTTCAAAATGCTCGCACTGCCCCTGATTGGCAAGAATGCTGTTGTCTGTTTCTATGATCTCTCTGCTTATTCGGTCGATATCCCAAACGCTTATGCCTATATCAAGGGTTTTTTCCCTTTCCATAAGCTCTCTCGCCTTTCGTGCCTTTTCCGACTGCTTTTCAAGAACGGGTATTCTTCTTGACAGCTCTCCCTCAATATCCTTTAAACGGAGTATATTATCGTTGGCACGCTCTAAATCTCTTTCAGCCTCCTGCTTTTTGTGCAGGAAGCGGGAAACCCCTGCCGCTTCTTCAAAAAGCTCTCGGCGCTGATTTACCTTGCTGTTGATTATTTCGCTTACTCTTCCCTGTCCTATAACGGAATAACCGTCACGGCCCAGACCCGTACCCATCAGCAGCTCCTGAATGTCCTTAAGTCTGCTTTTCCTGTCGTTGATAAGGTACTCGCTTTCGCCTGTACGGTACAGCTTTCTTTCTATAACAACCTCGTCCGTGTCTATGTTAAGGCTTCTGTCGGCGTTGTCTATGCTAAGGGCAACCTTTGCGTAGCCCATAGGCTTTCTTGACACGGTGCCGTGGAAGATCACATCCTCCATTTTGTCCCCTCGGAGGGTCTTTGCGCCCTGCTCGCCCATAACCCAGCGGAGAGCGTCGCTTATATTGCTTTTACCGTTGCCGTTGCTTCCCACAATGGCGGTCATTTTTTTATCGAAATTCAACACGGTTTTATCCGCAAAGGACTTAAAGCCTTGTATTTCCATTGTTTTAAAAAACATTGTTTTTTGTTTGCTCCTGTTTTCTTTTGATGTTTTTTATACATTGATGCGTGATTTTTGTTTTAAAGCATATTGAGCCATATTACACCATTTTAACTATACGATAACTATTATAGCATATTTTTTTATTTTTTAAAAGGGTATTACTGTATATAAACGGCATAAATTTAAAAAAATTAAGACTGCGGAAAGCAGCGGGAACTACCCGATATTTTAGTATTACGGCAAAAAATAACAAAAAAGCCGTAAATAAGCCGCAAACAAAGCTGTAATACGGTTTTTCCGCAATGCCGCCTTTAGTTTTTTCGGCGGCGTGCAAATTATTTTTAAAAAACGCTTGACAAGGGGCGGTTGTTGTGATATACTTATCAAGTGCTCAAAAAAGCACGGATTTTTAGCATACAAGACGAAAAATTATGCCGGAATTAAAACCAAAGGCAAGATCGCGGAGTGGAGCAGGGGTAGCTCGTCGGGCTCATAACCCGAAGGTCGAAGGTTCGAATCCTTTCTCCGCAACCAAATAAGACAACCGATTTTGATACAAAGTCGGTTGTCTTTCTTTTTGCCCAAAACGCCCTTATTTCAAGGGATTTCTCATACTTTGTAGTAAAAAGCAACGGCCGCTGTGAACATTTTCACGGCGACCGCTTTGCTTTCTTGGAAGTTTTTAGCCCTGCTTCAAACTTCAAATCGTGTGATTTATGGGGTTTCGTGTGATTATTGGGGTATCGTGTGATTTTTGAGATTCCGATAATACTCCTTATGAGAAAATCGGCGATGAAGTAGTTCCGCTGGATGTTCCTTTTGATATTCCCGATAATTGGGAATGGTGCAGATTGGTGTCCGTCAATGATATGTACACGGGCAACAGCATAAACGAAACGGAAAAGAAGCTCCATTACACGGGACTTTCAGATGGTCATTTCTATATTGGTACAAAGGATGTTGGTTTCGATCACGTCATCACATACGACAACGGTGTGCGGATACCTTTTGCAAAAGATCAATTTAGAATTGCTCCCAAGGACAGCATACTCTTGTGTATAGAAGGAGGAAGCGCCGGTCGTAAAATCGCCTTTACAAATCAAGATGTGTGCTTCGGAAATAAACTGTGCTGCTTCGTATCATTCGGAATTGATTACAAGTTTTTATACTATTATCTCCAAAGCCCACTGTTCCAAGCTGCCTTTAAGGAAAACACTACAGGAATTATTGGAGGCGTTAGTGTTAATACCTTAAAAGCAATGCTTTTGCCCGTTCCTCCATTAGCAGAACAAAAACGTATTGTTTGCGAAATAGAAAAGTATGAAACTTTGCTCGAACAATATGATACAGCCGAGCAGGCACTAACAAGGCTGAATACTTCCTTCCCGGAACAGTTGAAGAAATCAATCCTCCAGCAAGCCGTTCAAGGCAAGCTGGTGTCCCAAGACCCGTCCGACGAGCCGGCAGAGGTTCTGCTTTCCCGTATCCGGGAGGAAAAACAGCAGCTTATCAAGGAAGGCAAAATCAAAAAAGATAAGCATGAATCCGTCATTTTCAGACGGGATAATTCCCATTATGAGAAGTTGGACGGAATTGAACGGTGTATTGACGATGAAATACCATTTGAGATACCGGATTCATGGGAGTGGGTGCGTCTTGGTACTGTTCTGGAAATTGCACGTGGGGGATCGCCCCGGCCCATTCAGCAATACCTTACCACTGAACCTGACGGAGTAAATTGGATTAAAATTGGCGACACGGACAAGGGTGGAAAATACATTTATAAAGCCAAAGAAAAAATCCTACATGAAGGTGTTTCAAAGAGCAGGATGGTTCATTGTGGCGACTTTTTACTTACCAATTCAATGAGCTTTGGTCGTCCCTATCTGTAAATACGGTCAAATCCTTTTGTCGAAGACATGGGATGGTGGAAGAAAAAGTGAAAACAGATGTGCCTCGTTGCAAGAATTGTGGCGGCATTATCAATAACAACTTCGGTGTGAAACCTCGTTTGTTTTGCTCCGAACATTGCAAACAGACTTGGTGGAATAAACATCGCCACGAGCGTGTAAGTGAAAGAATCGTTTCTCATGTGTGCCGAACCTGCGGTAAGACCTTCAATGATTACAGCGGAGCAAACCGGAAGTATTGTTCACAGGCGTGTTACTGGGAAAGGAATAAACATGATGGAGAGTGATATGTTTATGGGTTTATTAGGTTACAAATCTGCCATGAAGCAAGCCCGTGATATGGTGGAAAAAGAGCTGATTACGGCGGATGAATATACCAAAATTGAGGAGAAAATGCGCGAGATGTTTGGTATCAATATTAGCAGTTTATATCGAGAGAATGACTGGATAAATACTCGTTTTAGAGGTAATATGTCGCCTAACAGGAGGTGATATTATGCCGAAAACAATAACAAAAATAGCGTATCCACCAAGGTTGCAAAGCAAAAAGAAAGTGGCTGCATACAGAAGATGGCGAGATATTATAGACTGCTTCTTGACGATTATTCGTCAGCCTCATTTACAAGTTTCAGCAAGGAATATTTCGGGACACTCGATCAGTTAAAAGGACTCTTTGATGATATGCACTCAGCTGAAGATATCGCAAAGAGATATTCGAACATTCTCTCAACTTTTGATAAATTCCTCACCGGAGAAAGGAATCTTACTCACAATGTTGCCTATCGGGAAATGCCATTCCTTGTTTATGCAAAGGTATTAGGAATGGAAACTTCTGTGCTTATGGATTACAAATGGAAGCATCTCAACACTTGGAGGTGACCTTACTTTATGAAATGCGACACGGCAGAAAGTACACATCTTTGGATATGCTGTCAAAGAAAATACTGCCGTTGCATACTCACCAAGTTTACTAATCTGCAATACGAAACGGATGAAGAAAACTATGAGCCTCTCGGAGCAATGATATGGGGTTACCCCGGACAAATTCAAGGCACGGTCGGAAACCTACACAATCAACTTTTTGTAATTGAAAAAATCTTTAAGACAAAAGCAGAAGCAATAAGCGATCTGACTAACTTTAAAACAAATCCCGATCCCGACTTTTCAAGAATACTTGATGATATTTTCGGTGACGGTTAAATCGAAAGGAATGTTAAAATGTATTCAAAACAAGATAATCTTGTAGAAATCACCTTCACCGTTGAACAAGACCTATATGATGAAGCATCAAAAGTATGTGTAAAACTCGGAACAACACTCGAAGAAGTAATGGTGGAGTTTTTCAAGTTTTGCATTGTCCCCGAAAATATGCCGAAGGTAAAAGAAATTCTCGGCATAGAAAAAGCACCCGTGTGATAGCGGGTGCTGATACGAAAAGATCAAGATAAGGATTTGAGGTATTCTTCAACATTCAGATATTGAATATCATCGGACACCGTTGGCTTACCGCGATAAATGACATATTTGCCGGTTATCCTGCCAAAGCGATGCTCGGTCTGTGCACACTTCTCGGCGTTTATAAGATGGGCGTACTGCTCGCAAGCAACCTCACGACTTCGCTTAATTTCATAAGTTTCGCAGGTGAGAGTTTTGGGATCGTAAATAACCATATCAAATTCACCGACAGCAAACTGAAGCTGGAATACCTCTTTTCGGGGATTTGCAATCTTGGTTTCGAGAAGAACAAGGTCTTCAATCATTCTACCCGTAATGGCGCCCATGGCTCTATCAAGGACTCGGCTGCGCTCTACGACCGAAAGTGCGTTGAACTTCTCATCGAGCAAGAGAGAATGAACAAGTGCCTCTGCCTGTGCATACCGTAACCCCGGCTGACTGATTACTACTTTCTTTTCCCTGTTGTTGCTGTTCGGGAAATGAAGGATATCCACCTCCATAATGAGATCAAGTAAGGTAAGGTATTCTTTGATTTGAAAAGCGTGAACATCATCGATCTCCACCGACTGCTCCTCTTTGTTAAGAATATCAAGCAAATCCTTAATGGATTTAACGACAAGCTCTCTGTCGATATTGTCATTAAGATCGAACGACTCTGTTCTGTCATTCAAAAGATTTCTTGCAGTT
>CANEHP010000087.1 GCA_947427325.1 uncultured Clostridia bacterium
AGGTGGCAGCTTACGTGTATGGATTGATTTTCATAAGAATAAAAATCATCTATGCACTGCGCTATATAAAGTTATTAAAAATAATCACTTGGGCCCGAGTCTTAATACAGAAGGGGTATTCAGAAAATCATTTATTAAATTGGCTGAGAAAATAATAGATGAATATTTAAAAGCTTTTGGCTATAATCGTTGTGAATTGCCCGAAATTGCGATTTATATCTATGATTTTAAAGATTTCAATTTAGAAATTGCTTATGGTGATGCAATACCACAAATTCAAAAGGTGATATCAAAAAAATATGAAATTAAAGCAGATGATATTTTTGTATTTTATGAAGCCGCAGTCACTATTTTGATTGAAAGTGATGAAAAATACAAAAGCTTAAACAGCCAAAAAGATCAAATCATTAGGGACTGTTATAATGAATTGAAAAAATGTGATCCATTTAATTTTGTAGCCATTGAAAATGTAGCCGTTAATTTGTATTTAAAATCCAAATTAGACAAGCAAAGGTTAAATGAGTATTATATGCGCAGATAATAATTTTCCGGCGGTGGTATATCTATTATCGGAACGGCAGTTATTACTTTGTGAATAGGGCGAAGGGGACAAAGCTGTTGGAGCAAAGCTATTATGCGGTTTATATAGAGGAGGAGCAAATTTAAATATGAGAACAGTGTAAAAATAGCTATGCCGGAAAAGTTTTTGGCGATAGATAAAAGCCGGCGCTTTCCTATAGCTTTCTTTACAATTTAGTTATATCAAGGTTTGCCGGATTTTTCTGATTTTTCCGGCAAAAATCGGCAAAAAACAAATATGCGCCCGTGGCGGAACTGGCAGACGCGTTGGATTTAGGTTCCAATTTCGAGAGAAGTGCAGGTTCGATTCCTGTCGGGCGCACCAGTCGCAAGGCGACTCCTAATATGCTCCCAACGAACAGGGAGCATATTTTTTGACTACTTCCCGAAAATCTTTTTGGTCACAATAACACAGTCGCAAGGCGACTCCTAATACGCTCCCAATTTTATGGGAGCGTATTTTCATGTAATCATTTCCCAAAATCCTTTTGGTAACGATAATACAAACGGCGCAAACTCGAACCACCCGATGCAGCTGTATTTCTTGAAGAAAGCAGTCGCCGTGGTATTCAGATTCGCGAAAACAAGGTAAAACAAAAAGCCCGCTTCGGACAACCGAGGCGGGCTTTTTGCCGATTTTAAATATCCACGCCATAAAATTCTCTAATAACTTCGGCGGTTGCGTATTCCCGATCTAAAAGTGTGCAGTCCTCGTAAAACTCAACCAAGAAATCATCTTCAAGCCCTCTGTTAGCCGCCTGCACCATTAGCGCGTGACCGTTTCCCAAAGCATACCACCTTTTCCTTTTGGGGTCTTTTAGGTATGTGTCCTCCGCTGCCTTAAATTCTTTTAAGAACGCATCCCACTCTGATTTTTGCTTTGCAACGTGTTTTTTATTATTACATATATCTTTATTCCTAAATTATTTCAAGTACACTCCCCTTTTTCTGTGAACCCTTGTTTTTTCATCCGCCAAAAACTCCGCCCGGAGCTTTAACTCTTTCTCTATCCTTGTATAGGTATCCATATCCATAACCACTAAATCTACCTCATCGCTCTTTATAAGGAAAACAGGTTCTTTTGTCTTTCTGCATAGCTCAGCGATTTCATCGTAATTCTCACGAATTGTGTTTAAAGGACGTATATTCATATTGTTATCTCCTTTTTAGCAATGATTGTATAACATAATTTATAACATATAGTATATCATATTATTTGTAACAATGTCAAGTTATACTATATGTTAGAGGTGATAATATGTCAAAAAAGCTGCAAATAAGCAAACGCTCCAACATAAAGGGCGAGGACGGATATAAGGTGTTTTCTGTTCGGATCAAGGACGAAACCGTCGATAAGCTGGAGGACATCGCTAAAAAGACCAACCGTTCTCGCAACGAGCTTATCAATATGATGTTGGAGTTTGGGATTGAAAATTGTGAAATTATTTAGTCTTTATAATAATAGGCAATAACTCTGCTTGAATTTATACAGGCGGTCATTAGCTTATTAAAAAACTACCTGCAAACGACAAGAAAGCTTGTCGCTGCGGGTAGTTTTTTGACATCAACAGCTTTGTTATAAAGCTATATTCATCAGTTTTTTCTTTACAACCTTATTGACATCTATCCCGGATTCTCCTTCGGTAATTTTGAACATCATATTCAAAAATTCGGGCTATGTTGCTTGTGAATACGATCATTACAATGTTGTAAGCAATATATAATAACACACTGATCAAAGGTAAAAGGTCTATCCAACTATTTATATTTCCTATTCTTAAAAGGAATATTAAAAAATTGCTAAAGAAACCTATAATCATAAAAATCCGTACTGTTAAAACCGCCCACCGTTTCTTTACAATAATTCCGATACCGAAAAACAACCTTATGAATAAATAAATAATCGAGATGATTATTTCTGTTTTATAAAGACCAATTACTCTTATAAATTCATCAATACCATTTGCTGTTTTAAATACATCAGCATTAAACAATAAATCCAATATATATTGTATATGTGGCAAAACAGCGATTATTACGGGTATTATGCCTAATATCAGGTCGCCTAAAATATAAAGCAAGCCTGTTAAGCAAAACATATCTTGATCCTTTTTGCATGTTATTATTTTATTGCCGGGAACATAACCTTTAAAAAGCTTACTAACTGAAATACTTGTTAAAACAATCATTACAATCTGGAGGACAAGAGTTGTCGATATATTATCTACAAAAAAATCGAAAATCGATGCCGTTTTTATGAGACTAAGAATTTTAAGTAGATCACCTTGTGGATCACCTTTAAGAAGAATTAACAGAAGACAAAAAGATGCTAATAGGTTGATAATCCTACAAATCAGTTGAATTAAAACCGCCCACGATTGTCTGCAAATAATTGCAAAGCCGAAAAAAGTTTGGATAGCTATCGCCAAATAGGGCAAAATTATAGATTCCATATCGGGGTATCCCACCATATTAACCATATAATTCACATCCAATATAACCGAACCTATTATTAATGATATCAGATTTACAATAGGAGTTGCAAATCCCACCACGAAAAGCAAAATATCCTCTTTATCATATAACAACTTGGCTTTACCGTTTTTATGAATCAATTCCGACGACTTACTTTTACAAAACATTTTCATTTCCCTTTCCGAATATTTTTAGTCAAACAATTTTAAATATAATATAAAATGTTATCCATTATATTGAAGCGGTAATTTTCTAATCTTCTTCAGTATCGGCAGCTTTATTATAGAGGAAAGTATATAAAACATTCAAGAGAATCACAGGAAGCGCAAATCGAAGATAATAAAGCATTGACGGCTCAGTCACTCCACTAAATATCGGAACATCCCACATCAAAAGCCAAAAGCGTACATAAGTCAACGCAATCAGCCCAATTACCTCAAGAATACTGCAAATCCTTACGCCAAGCAACCCATATTTAAACACAAGTTTTCCGTGGCGGTATGATCTTGTTACAGTTAAAATTTTTATTATTGCTGAAATTAAAAGAAATACTCCAACAACTCCAAAAAATATTTTTCCGTTTGGAATTTCGCGCGTTTTTATGGGTTCAAAGTCTCCACTAATAAGAGTATATTTTTTTCCGTTACCCTCAGGTAAGATCAGCATTCCACCTCGATCGCAAAGAGAAAACTTAAAGTTTTCTATGTGGTTTGTTTGAATGAAGTTGTTTAAATCTTCAACATAGTTATTAATTTTGCCGCTTATTTCTTTCACTTTGTCATCATCCATATCGCCTGTAATATATTTTTTCTCCAAATAAAGTACAAACTGATCGGTATCTGATATTTCCTCAAAATCATTATCATACGCAAAATACAATTTTGCATAGTCTTCATCAAACAGCCAATTAAAACGATCATAAATAAAGTAAAAATTCATACGATACAAAACAACTTCATCGTCGGTTGTCATTAAATTTGCGACTATAGGTTTTGAATTACGTACAAACAACGCCAAAACACCCGATTTTGTTATCAGCATTGAAATAATAAAGGCTATGTACAGTCCTGCTGTTATAACTGCCACCATTACAGTTGCCGTCTTTAATCTTCTTTCGTCCTTTTTCTTATACTTTTCAGCATTTTGTAATCCAAACATAATTATCCCCTCCCAAAACTTAAAAATCTTATTGTACATATTACAATAAGGCTATGAATACATTATATATCATTAGCAGCAACATAATAATAACATAATATCTTGGGTTTGTCAATACCCACCAATGATATATGTTATTATTTGTTAAAGGAGGAATAGAATAATATGGCTTATTACAGACGAATAAGGGAGCTTCGTGAAGATAATGATAAAACTCAAAAGGAAGTGGCGGATTATCTGCAAACGCCCTATCAGTATTACGCAGTCTATGAAAAGGGCGGCAGTGAAATTTCCTTTGAAAGGGCAATCGCACTTGCCAACTACTATGACGTAAGTCTTGACTATATCGCAGGAAGAACCAACAACAAAAAGGGCATGAGCTACGGAGAGCTTACCGAAAATGAGCAGGCTCTGCTTAGTATTCTTTTAAAAATGAATTTGGAAGAAAAGAAAAAGATTTCCGAATTTCTTAAAGCTATACTTGCGGTGATCGACAATCAAGAATGAGAACAAGTTCTAATTTTCAAAAAAGAAAAAGACTGTCCGAGCCGACGCCCGCAACAGTCTTTTATTGAATTTTTAACTCTTCCGCTTATTTTTCATCAGTAAGGGAAAAATCAATCATTATATCTTCGATCCTATCCAAAGGAAAAGGCGGCAGCGCCAACGGCTTTAACGCTATTGACAAAAGCTTTACCGGATTATCGTCCGCCGCTATGCGGTTGGAGCTTAAACGACCGCATTTTTTACAGCGATGGATCAACGCCCATTCGCCGTCCTTTCTCACCCAAACTCCTATTGCTTCCATAATGCCCCCGCAGTCTGCCGATCTGTCTCCGGGAATACTATCCAAATGCAAACTTGAAAGACAGTGGGGACAGTGATTCCTATGCTTACTGCCTGCCCCTCTGTATGAAACGGTTTTACCGCAGTTTGTGCAAACAAAGCTTTGATTTTCGGAAAAATCAACGTTATCATAATTGTGTTTTGTATTTATATTTCTGTTTCTCAAAGTGAATACCTCCAAAAGAATTAGAGCGTATTCACATAAAATCAGTATGCAGATTTTCGTGCATAATTTTGTTGCCTGCAAGGCAAAATTTTGCAGGAATATGGTCATATTTCAAAAAATTTTAACGAAGCAGGCGGCAAAATTTGCCGAAAAGATGCATGCTGAGCTTTATGTGAACACGCTTTAGCTTACATCAATTCCTTGAGAGGTTATGCAAAAATGATCAGCTATTGCAAACCTCTCGGTTTACTGCTATTTGTTTATATGTTTTACTCATAAAATAAAAAATCCTCCTTTTGTAAAATAAAAAAGCGAAAAGCATACACAGTATGCTTCCCGCCCTTATCAATGAACATTAAACCTTAATACAAAGCAGTATTAAACTATTTCTTAACCTACAATGTACTCTGCCAAATCAGACTTAATCACATCGCCATTGTCTGTGTGAGCCTTTAAAACAAGCTCCTTGGAAAGATCAATACTGAAAATGCCCATAATGGATTTAGCGTCAATAGCATATCTGCCGGAAATAAGATCCACATCAAACTCATACTTGGATACAGCGTTTACAAACTTTTTAACATCATTAATTGTGCTGATTTTTACTTTGTACTCAACCATAATAAAACCCTCCTGTAATTATTTCTTAAATCTATAGTAACAAATTCTTTCTTAAAAATCAATACTTTTAAGGAAAAAAATGCTTGTTTCCCGATTTTTGTTTAATTTACCAAAAACTTGCTTATACTTTTTAGATAATCTCTGCAATTATCTGAGTGAATCGACAAATTCAAAGCTTGATTCATATCCAAAGTAAATAATCCGATAAGACTTTTTGCATCAACCTTGTAATTCCCCTCGGATAAGTCCGCATCTGCGTCAAATCCGCAGGTCAATTTGTTAAACTCCTTAATATCATTAAGAGAACTTAAGGAAATTTTTACATTTGTCATTAAAATCGCCTTCCTTGAAATATGTTTTGAAAAATTTTTTTCTGTGAATATAATATCACTTTATTTTTTAATGTCAATAGGCTTTTTAAGAAAGAAAAAATAAATTTGAAAAAATATCCGAAATGATGTATAATAAAAAAGTATAAAAAAACATTTTTGTTGATAATTGACAACGGGCAAAAAGTAACCATATTCCGATTATTGGCTAAAAAGGACATCCAATACTAAGAACTTGTTCTCATAACCGAGAGTTTGCGCTAAGGGATATTTTTTACAAATCCAAGCCGCTTTCTTTCATTAAAAAGGTGTATTATATGAATTTTACAATCATTACGCAGGGCTGTAAAGTTAATCAGTACGACAGCGACATTATTTCGGCAGCTATGATAAAGGAAGGATTTACCGCAGCGGAAGAAAAGCAAAATCCCGATATTATTATAGTCAACACCTGTACTGTTACCGCCTCATCGGATAAAAAGGGGTTTCACATTCTTTCTAAAATAAAAAGAGATTGCCCTAATTCAATAACGGTGCTTACAGGCTGTTATCCGCAGGCATTTCCCGATAATCTTCCCGATGATGCGGATTTGGCTGTGGGAAACGGAGATAAAGAACAAATACCGCAGCTTATCAAGCAATACATAGATAATAATAGACGCTGTTCGGATATTAGGAAGCTCGGCAAGGCTTATGAAGAGCCGAAGGAGCTTAGCCACTGCAATAAAACGAGGGCTTACATTAAAATAGAGGAGGGGTGCAGCCGCTTTTGCTCTTACTGTATTATCCCCTTTGCAAGAGGGAGAGTGCGTTCGAGAACCCTAAATAATATCGCAAGGGAAACTGAATTTCACGCAAATGACGGTCATAAAGAAATTGTGCTCACCGGCATTAACCTTTCCTGCTATGGCAACGATCTGGGACTTTCTCTTTATGACGCCGTTAAAACAGTGGCTGACAATCCTTTAATTGAAAGGGTAAGGCTTTCCTCCCTGGAACCCGAACTGCTTACGGAAGATGTGATTGAAAAATTGGCGCAGGTTAAGAAGCTGTGCCCTCATTTTCATTTGTCGCTGCAAAGCGGCTGTGACAATACTTTAAAGAGAATGAACAGGAATTACTCCGCAGCGGAGTATAAGGATATTGTGGATAATCTAAGGAAGTATTTC
Source organism: uncultured Clostridia bacterium (assembly GCA_947427325.1). Lineage (GTDB taxonomy): Bacteria > Bacillota > Clostridia > Oscillospirales > Ruminococcaceae > Ruminiclostridium_E. The sequence continues at coordinate 7,344 of CANEHP010000087.1, forward strand.
CCTAACTGTGCAATTACAACAGATGTTATGGTTGGATTTGTCGGAGAAACCGATGAAGAGTTTGCAAAGAGCCTGAACTTTGTTCAAAACTTAGGCTTTGCAAAAATACATGTGTTTACCTATTCGGTAAGACCCGGTACTGCCGCCGAAAAAATGAGCGGACATATTGATGATAAAATAAAAGCATTACGGTACAAAGGAATGAGCAGGGCAGCTGTAGAAGCCCAAAATGAGTTTTATTCAAAAAACTTGAACATTGTTCACAAAGTGCTTGTCGAGCGGCAGACCAAGCCCGAATTTATTAACGGACATACGGAAAATTATATTCCTGTAAGGATTTATGGCGGAAAGGCAAAAAGACATGATATCGTTGCCGTTAAAATAACAAAGGCTTGTGAAGGCTACTGCGAAGCTGTATTGCTTTAATGGCAATAACTGCTTAAAAAATGCTTTATACTGATTCTTTTCTGCAAAGCATTATAAAAAGAGTAAAGGGAAAAGTTTTATGGTTTTACTGATTTGCGGTGCTTCCCATACAGGAAAAACCGCTTTAGCACAAAAGCTGCTTGAAAAATACAAATTTCCCTATCTTTCCATTGACCATTTGAAAATGGGACTTATTCGCAGCGGAAACACAGCTTTAACCCCCACAAGCGACGATAGGGCGCTAACCGATTATTTATGGGGGATTGTAAGAGAAATTGTTAAAACTGCGGTTGAAAACAGGCAAAATCTTATTGTTGAGGGCTGCTACATTCCTTTTGACTGGGTAAAAGACTTTGACGGCAGCTATCTAAAGCATATAAAATACCTTTGTCTGATTATGAGCGAAAATTATATACAAAATCATTATAACGAAATAAAAAAATACGCAGGTACGGTTGAACTGCGGCTTGACGATTCGGACTGCACAATGGAAAATGTGAAAAACGATAACAGGAATATGCTGTCCGGCTGCCAAAAATACGGCTTGGATTATCTTTTAATCGATAATGTTTACAATGTTGATTGGGATATTGAAGATAATTCTTAAAACACACATAAATACTATTGCAAAATGCATTTAAAAAGGGTATAATGATATGTAGTGTGTTTTAATCAAGCAAAGCTTTCACATTAGAACAACATAAAAAGGAAGGAACACAAAATGGCAGTTTATCGAATTTATGTGGAGAAAAAACAGGAGTACAGGGTTGAGGAAAAATCCGTTATGGAGGATATCCGCACCGCTCTGCGCATTGAAAGCGTTACCGATGTGCGGATAATCAACAGATATGACGCAGAGGAGATCTCGGAAGAAAACTTTAATAGAGCGATCCCTACCGTTTTCAGCGAGCCGCCTGTTGACGATATTTATAACGAGCTGCCCGAATTATCGGAGGGACAGCGTATTTTTGCTGTAGAGTTTCTCCCCGGACAGTTCGACCAGCGTGCCGACAGCGCCGCACAGTGCATACAAATGCTGTGTCAGGGCGACAGACCTGTTGTTAAATATGCAAAGCTGTACATATTAAGCGGTAAAATTACCAACGAGGAGTTTGACAAAATCAGACATTACCTTATAAACGCCGTTGAAGCCCGTGAGTGCGGACTTGAAGGATATGACACCCTTAAGATAAAATATGAAATTCCCACAGAGGTTGCTGTTTTAGAGGGATTTTTGGATTTGGACGACAAAGGGCTTGACGGTTTTGTGAAGAACTACGGCTTGGCTATGGACGACGACGACATCAAGTTTTGTCAAAACTATTTTAAAAGCGAAAACCGCTGCCCCACCATTACCGAAATCCGTATGATAGATACATATTGGAGCGATCACTGCCGCCATA
>CANEHP010000088.1 GCA_947427325.1 uncultured Clostridia bacterium
TCGGCAAAATTTGCCGAAAAGATGCGTGCCAATTTCTATGAGAACAAGTTCTCAAGGAAAAAAACGCAGTCAAACCGACGTTTGACGAGGCTTTTTGACGCAGAAGATGACCGTTTTGGGGTGAAAAGACGGCGTTCCCGATTTTTCAAACAAGCCCTAATACCCCAATTCAAAATAATCTATAAAAATCCGGGCAAGCCGTGCCATATCGGCATAAGCAAGCCGAGATCTTTGGCAAAACAAATTATGACCCAAACACAAATCTGTGAGAAAGGGCAAACCATTCCCTTATCCAATAAGCCGCCGCCAGCCAAGGCGGTGTTTCTGCGCTTACCGCCGTGGGGATAAGGTCAAATTCCTCCGCAATCAGCGCAGCTCTGAATTGGTGAAAGCCGTCGGTGACTATTGCCGCTTCGGCGACCTCTATGTTTTTTTCTTTTAGTAAGGCTAAGGAGTTTTCTATATTTTCTCTTGTGCTTTCCGACTTGTCCTCGGTCAGTATTCTGTCCTCGGCTATTCCCTTTTCCGCAAGGCAGGCTTTCATTGCCTCAGCCTCGGACGTTGGCTCGTCAAAACCCTGTCCTCCCGATACTATGCAGATAACATCGGGATTATCACTTAAAAATTCATAGGCGGCGTCAATCCTTTTGCTGAGCATTAAGCTGGGATTGCCGCTTTTTTGCACCTTACAGCCCAAAACTATCACCACGTCGGGATTTTCGGGAGAGGTAAGGGCAGATTTAAGCATAAGAGCCGAAAGAACAAAAGCGTAAATCACCAAAATGCCGAATATTCCGCAAAGGGAGAGAAAAATAATCTTTAACGCCCTGTGCGCCATAATTTTTTTAACAAGATTTTTTACCCTCTGCCAAAAAAAGGTAACCGCAAGAAGCGCCGAGAACATAAAAAGACCGAAAAGCACTCCCACGTTACTGACGTTTCTGAATAAGGGAAAGACAAAGGTAAGTAACATTAAAAGCTCTAATGCTATCAGAGCGATTTTCATTGCTTTTTTAAATGCTGTCATTTGGTTTTCCTCTCAAAAAAGACGCAGACATATTTGACGGTCATCTTTCGGAAAGGGGTATATAATCCTGCTCTTCGCCTATGCTCCTATAAGCGGGCCGGATAATTTTTCCTACGTTGATAAGCTCCTCCATACGGTGAGCCGACCAGCCGCTTATTCTCGCTACCGCAAAAATAGGCGTATACAGCTCTAAGGGCAGTCCCATCATTTTATAGGCAAAGCCGCTGTAAAAGTCTACGTTGGGGCTTACTCCCTTATAGATCTTCTTCCTTGCGGAAATTATTTTCGGGGCAAGCTCCGCAACCTTGTCATAAAGACCGTATTCCTCTTCCATACCCTTTTCCTTTGAAAGCCTTTCCACATAGCCCTTAAACACCATGGCGCGAGGGTCGGAAACGGAGTAAACGGCATGTCCCATACCGTAAATAAGTCCCGCCCTGTCAAAGGCTTCTTTATTTAACAAGGCTTCAAGGTATCTGCCTACCTCTTCATCGTCTGCCCAGTCCTTAACATTTTCCTTCAGATCCTCAAACATTCTCATAACCTTAAGGTTAGCGCCGCCGTGCTTGGGTCCCTTTAAGGAGCAGAGAGCCGCCGCAATAGCCGAATAGGTGTCCGTTCCCGAGCTGGTGACAACATGGGTGGTAAAGGTGGAGTTGTTTCCGCCGCCATGCTCGGCATGAAGCACCAGCGCCAAATCAAGAACATGAGCTTCAAGCTCGGTATAGCTGCTGTCGGGGCGAAGCAGGTGCAGAATATTTTCCGCAATGGATAGATCGGGGTTGGGCTGATGAATAAAAAGACTTTGCTTTTCTATATAAAAGTTGTAAGCCTGATAGCCGTAAACGGAAAGCATGGGGAATACCGCAATCAGCTTTAAGCATTGCCTTAAAACATTTGGCAGGCTTACGTCGTTGGGGTTTTCGTCATAGCTGTGAAGGGTGAGAACGCTCCTTGCAAGAGAGTTCATCATATCCTCGCTGGGACCTTTCATAATAACGTCTCGGATAAAGTTTGTGGGCAGCGTCATAAGCTCGCCCAAAAGAGCTTTAAAGCCTGCAAGCTGCTCCTTGTTCGGCAGTACGCCGAAAAGCAAAAGATAGGTGGTTTCCTCAAAGCCGAAACGCTTGTCCTGCGCAAAGCCCCTTATTATATCCTCGATATTTATGCCTCTGTAATACAGCTTTCCCTCGCAGGGAACGGACTGTCCGTCAACGGTCTTGGCGGCTCTTATGTCCGATATGTGGGTAAGTCCCGTAAGAACGCCCTTTCCGTTTAAGTCCCTAAGTCCTCTTTTTACCTCGTATTTTCCGTAAAGCTCGGGATCGATCACACTGTTTTCGACGCAAAGGTCGGTAAGCTGACGAATCTCGGGCAGTATGCTTCCAAAATAGTTATTTTCCATTAAATCCTCCTGTTTCTTACGCTGTCAAGCTCCCTTTCCGTTTTTATATTTTCCGTTTATATATATTTTTGTTTAAGTATACCATATTTTAAAGGCAATGTCAAAAAAGAGGGCGGTGTTTCACGCAGTTTTCAGAAATCAAACAGGTAAGCATTTTTGCCCGTTTTTCAAGGCGAAAACGCTTACCTGCTTGGATAGACGGAAAATTTTTACGTCGGTTATGAAATTCTTTTTAAGTCGGTAAATTACCGCCAACTTTTCCGAGAGCGGGTTAATATCAGCCTATCCTCTCGCCAATATAGCTTTCCAGCTGATCAATATCAATTCTTTCCTGCTCCATGGAATCTCTCTCACGAACGGTAACCTTATGATCGGTTTCGCTGTCAAAGTCGTAGGTTATGCAGAATGGCGTGCCGATTTCGTCCTGTCTGCGGTAACGCTTGCCTATAGAGCCTGCCTCGTCATAGTCTGCCATAAAGCTCTTGGCCAGTCTGTCGCTGATTTCCAGAGCGGGGGCGGAAAGCTTCTTTGACAAAGGAAGAACCGCCGCCTTAATAGGCGCAATAGAAGGCTTGAAGTGCAGCACGACTCTTGTATCGTTCTTTTCGGCGTCGACGATCTCCTCGTCATAAGCCTCGCAAAGAAGCGCCAAAACGGTTCTGTCAAGTCCGTAGGTTGACTCAATAATATAGGGGATAAACTTTTCGTTGGTTTCGGGGTCAAGGTAATCCATTTTCTGCCCGCTGTATTCCTGGTGGCGTGTAAGGTCGAAGTCGGTGCGGTTGTGAGTGCCGTTTACCTCGCCCCAGCCGAAGGGGAACAGAAATTCGATATCGCAGGCCGCCTTTGCGTAATGCGCCAGCTTTTCGTGGTCATGATAGCGCAAATGCTCCTCTTTAATGCCCAGATCCATATAGAACCGCTTGCCGAACTGCTTAAAATATTCGTAAAGCTCCGAGTCCGTACCCTCCTTGCAGAAGGTCTGAAACTCCATTTGCTCAAACTCAATGGTTCTGAAGGTAAAGTTTCCGGGGGTTATTTCGTTTCTGAACGCCTTTCCTATCTGTCCTATCGAAAAAGGCAGCTTGGCTCTCATGGTACGCTGAACGTTAAGGAAATTCACATACTCGCCCTGGGCGTTTTCGGGGCGGAGATAGATAACGCTTTTGCTGTCGTTGGTAACTCCTCTGTAGGTCTGGAACATCAGGTTAAATTCACGGATACCCGTGTAGTTTGAAGCACCGCACTTGGGACAGGGAATCTTATGCTCCTCAATATACCTAAACATTTCCTCCTTGGTCATTGCGTCGGGGTGAGCGTCGGGGTCAAAGCTTTCGATAAGATTGTCGGCTCTGTGGCGCATTTTGCATTCCTTGCAGTCCAAAAGCGGGTCGGAAAAGCTTGCCACATGACCCGAAGCCTCCCATACTCTCGGGTGCATTAAGATATCTGCGTCCAGCTCGTAGCTGTTTCTTCTCTCCTGTATAAAACGCTTTCTCCAAGCGTCCTTCACGGTGTTTTTAAGCCGAGTGCCGAGAGGACCGTAATCCCATGTGTTGGCAAGACCGCCGTAAATTTCGCTGCCCGCATAAATAAAGCCTCTGTTTTTGCACAAGGCAACAATTTTGTCCATTGTTTTTTCGGTGTTTTCCATTAAAAATCTTATATCCTTTCTTGATTTTTAAATTTAAGCGTGTTCACATAAAACCCGGCATGCATCTTTTCGGCAAATTTTGCCACATTCTTCGTTTTGTCATTTGCTTTGACGCCCACGCCTCCTTGCGCCGGCTTTGGGCAAATGACCGAACGCATCGTGCGTTAATTTTTATGAAATATGACGATATTCCTGCAAAATTTTGCCTTGGGGCAACAAAATTGCGCACGAAAACCTGCACGAAAACCTGTGCGAAAATCTGCATGAAAACTGCATGAAAACCTGCACGAAAATTGGCTCGAAAACCTGCTCGAAAATCTGCACGAAAATCTGCATACCGATTTTATGTGAACACGCTCCAATCATTCAACAGTCTGAATCCAGCCCATGGTGTCGGGTATTCTGCCCCACTGAATGCCTGTAAGGGTATCGTAAAGCATTTGGCTGACCTCGCCTATTTTGCCGCCGTTTACCGTCATATCCAGATCGCCGTATTTCAGATGACCGATAGGAGAAATAACCGCCGCTGTACCCGTGCCGAAGGCTTCCTTAAGCTTTCCGTCCCTGTGCGCCTCCACAAGCTCGTCTATGGAAATTCTTCTTTCATTTACGGTAAAGCCCTTGGAGCGCAAAAGCTCGATAATGGACATACGGGTAATGCCGCCTAAAATCGAGCCTACCAACGCAGGGGTTACCACCTCGTCGCCAACTATAAAGAACACGTTCATAGAGCCAACCTCTTCAACGTACTTTCTCTCCACGCCGTCAAGCCAAAGAGTCTGTACATAGCCGTCACGCTCCGCCTCCTCCTGTCCTTTAAGGGATATGGCATAGTTTGCGCCTGCCTTGGTGAAGCCCGTTCCGCCGGGAACTGCACGTACATACTGCTGCTCAACATAAATCTTTACAGGCTCGATACCGTTGGGATAGTATGCGCCCACAGGGGAAAGGATAATGGCAAAAATAAGGTGCTTTGCGGGGTGTACGCCGATATGAACGTCATTGGCGAAAATGTAGGGACGGATATAAAGAGATGTTCCCTCCTCGGTGGGAATCCAGTCCTCGTCAATCTTTACCAATGTTTTAACAGCCTTTATGGCAAATTCCTCGTCAATTTTGGGAATACACAGACGGTCGCAGGAAAGGTTCATTCTCGCCATATTCTTTTCGGGACGGAATAACTGAATTTTGCCCTCGGCGGTGCGGTAAGCCTTTAAGCCCTCGAAAATCTCCTGAGCATAATGCAGCACCATTGAAGCAGGGTCTATTTCAAAGGGTGCATAAGGCACTATTCTCGGATCGTGCCAGCCCTGTCCCTCGTCATAGTTCATAATAAACATATGGTCGGTGTAGTAGTTGCCGAAGCCTAATTCTGTCTGATCGGGCTTTTGCTTTTTAGTGCTTGTTTTTGTGATTTTGATTTCCATCTTTGTCGCCTTCCTTTTTATTTTAAAAATAAATTGCTTTTATATATGGATTTATACAATACATTTTACCATAATAAAGGGAATTTGTAAATACGGACATAAAAATTTTGTCATTTTACATATAACCGCACAGGGCCGGCAAAGAGCAGGAACGCTCCCATAGTCGGATTTGTCCGTTTCTATTGAGATTTGGTATAAAACAAAAGAGACACGATTCAGCTATCGTTGTCTCCTTCGTTGTCTCCTTTATTTTTTATACAGTCCACAATGTCAAAAACCGCCTGACGTTCCTTTTCGGAAAGGTCGGTAATATCTACCGTCACTCGGTCGGGAGCGTTAAACATACCGTCAAGGGTCGTGTTGAAGATTTTCGACATTTCCACAATATGCTTGAGCTGGGGAGTGGCATAGCCCAGCTCCCATGCGTTTACGGAGCTTCGGGTAACGTCAAGGCGCTTGGCAAGCTCGGACTGACTTATTCCCATTGAAGCTCTCAGCTCGGCTATCCTCTGACACAGATTGTAAATCATACTGATCTCCTTTGGACGGACTTAGAACTTGTTCTCATAGAAATTGGCACGCATCTTTTCGGCAAATTTTGCCGATGACTGCGTCAAAATTCCTTAAAATACACGAGTATTCCTGCGGAATTTTTCCTTGTCCTCGACAAAATTTGCTCGAAAATCCGCACACCATTCCTATGAGAACAAGTTCTTAATTTGACCTTTATGATATTATTATATCCCCTTTTGACGTGTATTTTGTACAGCTCATTATGATATGATGATTTACTTTTAAGATTATTATACTTGACATATGTAAAAAATAGCAGTATAATTTAAGAAACAATTTTTTGGAGGAAAGGCTTTATGAAACTTAAAGGCTCATTATCGTCGGTTTTGGTGCTTGCGGTAGTGATCCTGTCCGTTCCTGCTGTAAATTACGGATGGGAATTTTTATCCGCCGAAGCCGAAAACGAGGACGGTGAAAAATGTATAGATTGGCGAACATTATCCGACCACAGCTGTTCTGCCTCCGTTAAAATTCCGCGCAGTGTAACAAATATAGGCATTGCGGCATTCTCGGGCTGCATTTATATGACCTCCGTCGAAATTCCCGACAGTGTGACAAATATAGGCATTGAGGCGTTTTCGGGCTGCATCTCCCTGACCTGCGCCGAAATTCCAGACAGTGTGACGGATATAGGCGACAGCGCATTCTCCGACTGCCGCTCCTTGACCCGGGTTAAAATTCCTCAAGGCGTGACGAAAATAGGGAACGGCGTATTCTCCGGCTGCGGCTCTCTGACCTCCGCCGAAATCCCCCCCGGCGTTACAAGTATAGGTTATAAGGCATTCTCCGACTGTGTCTCTTTAACTTCCGCCGAAATTCCCGACAGTGTGACGGATATAGGCAGGTGGGCATTCTCCGGCTGCGATTCCTTGACCTCTGTTAAGATTTCCCGCAATGTAACACGTTTGAACGACGGGGTATTTTATGGCTGCGGTTCTTTGACCTCCGTTAAAATTCCCGACAGCGTGACAAGTATAAGCGACGGAGTTTTTTACGGCTGCGACTCCCTGACCTCTGTTGAAATTCCCGACAGTGTGACAAGTATAGGTCGGCATACATTCAATAATTGCCCCAAATTAACAATTTACGGTATGGCAGGTTCATATGCGGAGAGCTATGCAAATGAAAACAGCATTTCTTTTAAGCCCATTAGTTCACTATGTTTTGACGATGCGGAAAGCGGTGTTAAGGCGGAAATCCTGTTTACCCCCGAAGCGTTTCTTTCGGTCGAGGTGCTTAATGATGCTGTTGATAACGATATCATTACATACAATATAACATTTAAGGATTTCAAAGGAAACATCGTTCAGCCTTACGAAGCCATTATAGTAAAAATTCCCGTTCCAAAAGGACAGAACGGAGAATTATGCAGGGTTTACCGTCAGGAAGAAAACGGAGCATATACGGATATGAATGCGGCTTATTCCGACGGCTGTATGGTTTTTAAGACCGATAATTTCGGCAATTACATTCTTTCAATGAAAGCTTTAACCGATGACGGCGGAAAATCGCATCCCGCAATAACCACCTTTTCCGAAGCTGAGACCGAAATATCCGCCGAACCCGAAGAAAACCCCGAAACAACAACCGTTTCGGAAACAGAAAACGAAATTTCAGCCCAACCCGAGGAAAACCACACAACAACGGCCGTTTCGGAAACCGAGCCTGAAATCCCGACCCGACCCGAAGAAAATCCGTCGGCAACAGCCGAAACCGAGACAGAGCCTGTAACAGCCCCCAAGCCCGACAACGGCATATCCGTCGGCGAAAATTCAAAGCCTGCGGAGTCCGCAGCGTCGGAAGCCGTCTCGGAAACAGACAAGTCCTCGGATTCCCGCAGCGATAATGAGGAAACGCCGAATAAAACGGAAAACAGCGGTTCTTCAGCAACAGAAACGGTCTTGTCGGACAGCTCCGAAGCGGACTTCCGACTGCCGAACAAAAACAATAATATAAGCGGCATCAATCAAAGCGGCATCAATAAAAGCACAGGCTTGGCAATATCAACCGCTCCCGTTATAATAACCTCAATAATAGCCGCAATCGCATCAAAAAAGAAAAAATAGCTTCATTTGATATCCTTTCCAAATGCGCATCCTTTGTCGGGTGTGCATTTGCCTTTTTACGAGAACGCTTTATCGTCAAAGGCTGCCGCTTTGTTATTGCTCCCGATAATTTCAGAACCTGTTCCGGCTTGTTTCGGGCTTGTTCCGAGCTTTTTGGGAAGCCTTGACGGTTTTCTCCCGACCCTGTTTCATTCCGAAAAAATTTTTAACTTTCTAATATAAAGGGATTGACTTTTGAATAAAAATCTACTATAATGTTCGCAGTAATAGAAGGGGCAGAAATATTTGCCATTTTCCGCAGCATATTACGTACTTTTTGAAAGGAACCGCAAAATGAAAAAACTAACGATTAACCCCTCCGTAAAATTATCAAAGGTCAACAAGAACATTTTCGGACATTTCTCCGAGCATTTGGGAAGGTGCATTTATGAGGGAATTTATGTGGGAGAGGATTCCCCCATTCCGAACACAAAGGGCATAAGAAACGATGTTTCCGCCGCACTTAAAGAGCTGGAGGTTCCCGTTTTAAGATGGCCCGGCGGCTGCTTTGCAGACGAATATCACTGGATGGACGGAATCGGTCCTAAGGAAACCCGCAAAAAGATGATTAACACCCACTGGGGCGGAGTTACCGAGGATAACAGCTTCGGCACTCACGAATTTTTTGAGCTGTGCAGTCAGATAGGCTGCGAGCCCTACATTTCCGGAAACTTAGGTTCGGGAACGGTTCAGGAGATGTCGCAGTGGGTAGAGTATATGACGTCGGGCGATATTTCTCCTATGGCGGATTTAAGAAGAAAAAACGGACAGGAAGAGCCTTGGAAATTAAAATATTTCGGAATAGGAAACGAAAGCTGGGGCTGCGGAGGAAATATGCGTCCTCAGTATTACATCGACCTGTACAGACAGTACCAGACCTACTGCCGCAATTACAGCGGAAACGAGCTTTACAAGGTAGCCTGCGGACCTAAT